>CAZYIV010000001.1:0-10324 GCA_964647615.1 uncultured Gemmatimonadaceae bacterium
TGGCGCTCGACCCGGCCACGCTGCAGGCCTGGGTGCCGAACCTGGTGCTGCAGCCGCTGGTGGAGAACGCGATCCGCTACGCGATTGCACCCCGGGCTGATCCTGGCACCATCACGGTGGAGTCGGCGCACGAGGACGGGACGCTCACGCTGCGCGTGACCGACGACGGCCCCGGCTACGGCCGGTCGCCGGTGGCGCCGGGGCAGGGGCTCGGGCTGGGCAACACCCGCGCGCGCCTGGCGCGGCTCTACGGACCGGTTGCGACGGTGACGGTCGGCGAGCGCCCCGGCGGTGGCACGGTGGTGACGCTGCGCCTGCCGTTGCACACGGGGGAGGTCCCGGCCGGTGCCTGAACTCCGCGTGCTGGTGGTGGATGATGAGCCGATCGCCCGGCAAGGGCTGATCGCGATGCTGGGGCGCGAGCGCGAGGTGACGCTGGTGGGCGAATGCGGGGACGGCGCCTCCGCGGTGGAGGCAATCCGCCGGCTCCGGCCCGACCTGGTGCTGCTCGACGTGCAGATGCCGGTGCTCGACGGCTTCGGGGTGGTGCGCGCCCTTGGCCCGGACGTACCCCCCGGCATCGTCTTCGTGACCGCCTACGACCGCTACGCGATCGAGGCCTTCGAGGTGCATGCGGTGGACTACGTACTCAAGCCGGTGAGCGAGGCGCGGTTCCACACCGCGCTGGGGCGGGTCCGGCAGCGGCTCGGGTCGGCGCGGCAGGGGGATCTCGCCGCCCGGCTGGAGCGGCTGCTCGCCGAACGGGAGGCGGAGACGGCCGCGCCGGCGCGATTCCTGGTGCGTTCGGGGACGCGCACCTACGTGGTGCCGGTCGGCGCGGTCGAGTGGATCGAGGCGGCGGGGAACTACGCCCGGCTGCACACTGCCGATGGGGTGCACCCGGTGCGGATGACGATGAAGGAGCTGGAGACGAGCCTGGCCCGGGACTTCGCCCGGGTGCACCGCTCCGCGATCGTGGCGCTCGACCGGGTGCGGGAGCTGCGCACGCTCCCGAGTGGCGATGCGACGCTGGTACTCGCCAGCGGCCGCACCCTGACGCTCAGCCGGAGTTACCGGGAGCGCTTCGAGGCCCGGGCGGGGCGGGCCGGGTAGCGCCGACCCCGCCTCAGGCGCGCCGGATCCCTTCCGCTACGGCAGCGCCAGCGCCCCGACGGCCGCGTTCTGTCCCGCCACCACCGTGATGCTGTCCACCTCCACCGACCCGAGCCCCGAGCCCGGCGGCGGGTCGGCGGTCACGATGTAGACCGCGTTGGCGTAGATACCGGTGCTCCAGTGGCTGCTGGGCGTGACGTACGCGAAGGCGAAGGCGCCGGTCGAGTCGGTCCGCGCCGTGCCGAACCGGGGCCAGGTGTTCAGCGGCGTGCCCGGGGTCCCGAGGAAGAGCTGCAGGGAGGCATTGACCACCGGCGCGCCGCCGCCCGCGGCCACCACCGTGCCGCTGATGGTCCCGGTGCGATGCCCGTCCGCCGCCCGCAGCACCGGCGAGAAGATGAAGCCGCTGTCGGTGCTGGTGGAATCGAGCACCTGCGGCGGGATGAAGGCCTCGCCGACATCGTACACGATCACGATCTCCGCGCCGCTGTCGGGCACGGTGATCTGGTCGTGGATGAGTGCGTTGAGCACCGGACGCCCGGCGCTCGACTGCCAGGCGATGCCGGGCGTGGAGCTGCCGGTGAGCACCTGGCCGTTGGTGAGGGTGATGCTGGAGGAGTCGGTGTCGAGGGTCATGCGCACCGCCTGGACCACGCCGACCGGCAGGTCGGCCTGGCCCAGCAGGTCGGTGGCGCCGCCCTGCAGCGCCAGCAGGTTGATGCGGCGGTTGGGCGTGGCCACGGTGACGAAGGCCCCGCCCGCCGCGCTGGTGTCGGGCGAGGTCGAGACCGCCACGCTCACCACGTAGAGATCCACCCGCGCCACCCGGTGGTAAGGGAACGGATCATCGGTGAGCAGCACGCGCGAACTGCCGCGCGGGGCCGGACCGGTCGAGGAGTTGTCGGAACAGGCCGCGATCGCGGCCAGCGCCGCGAGGATCGGAAGCAGGCGTTTCGTCATGATGTCCCCCGGGAGTGGCGCGGGCGGCACCCGCGCCGGGCTGTGCTGCAATCTACCCTCCGCCTACGGGGGCAGGGTGGGGGAAGGTGTCGGGTTGCCGTATTTCGGACGGAGCTTCAGCTTGAAACAGGACCCCGGGCATCGTCATCCCCCCTTGGGAGGCCACGCCGTGACGACCGATCCGATCACCGCCCGCACCCTCGCGACGGTCAACGCGTTCAACGACGCCTTCAACCGCCACGACGTGGACGCGGTGATGGCGCTGATGACCGAGGACGTGGTGTTCGACAGCACCCGGCCGCCGCCGGATGGCGAACGGCTGGTGGGGCAGGCGGCGGTCCGCGGTTTCTGGGAGGCGATGTTCGCCCGGTCGCCGCAGGCGCGGTTCGAGACCGAGGAGATGGTGGGGACGCAGGACCGCTGCGTGGTGCGCTGGGTGTACCACTGGGTGCGCGACGGGCAGCCCGGTCACGTCCGCGGCATCGACCTGTTCCGGGTCCGCGACGGGAAGGTCGCGGAGAAGTTCTCCTACGTGAAGGGGTAGGCAGCACGCCGGTGCCCGGAGTGCCCGGGCACCGGCGGCTGCGGTACCTTCCTATCCCCTACCGCGACCGAGCGGCCCTCAGGAGCGGCTCGCCGCGACTCGGCCGCGAGGGAGTCCTTCAGGGCCCTACCGTCCCGGTCGCCCTCGCGCTCCCATCGCCCTGCTCCACCGGCAAGTCCTCCCGCCCCGCCCAGTCGGTCCACGACGGCACGTACACCCGCACATAGGGGTAGCCCAGCAGCTCGTGCAGCGCGAAATAGACGTGGCTCGCCTCGGTGCCGGTGTTGCAGTAGACGAAGATGTGCTTGTCCGGCGTGATCCCCTGCGCCTCGTAGCCTGCGCGCAGCGCCTCCAGCGGCTTCCAGACCTTCACGCCACTGCCCCCATCCACCAGGTCGCTGGACCAGACGTGGTTCACCGCACCGGGAATGTGCCCTCGGCGCATCTGGGGTCCCGCGGTGCCGGCGTACTGGTCCGCGGGGCGCACGTCCACCAACGCGATGCCGGGGCGCTTGAGCATGTGACTCACCCAGTCCACGCCCGCGACGTCGAGCGCGTAGGGGTCCGAGCTGTAGCTGGTCACCTCCGTGGCGGGGTAGGCGCGGGTGACCGGCCGGCCCTCGGCGGCCCACTTGGCGTAGCCGCCGTCGAGGACGTACACCTCCCGCTGCCGGAAGCCGGAGAGGATCCAGGCGAGAAAGGTGGCATTGAAATTCCCGGCATCGCCGCTGCCGTAGATGACCACGGGCCGGTCGCGGCGGACGCCCAGGCGTCCGAGCAGGCCTGCATACGCCTCGGGGCCGAGCGTGTCGGCCGGTACGCCGCCGCGTGAGGCGCGGAGGCTCTCGAAGTGCAGGTACGGTGCGCCGGGCAGGTGGTTGGCGAGATAGGCGCCGAGATCGCCGCGCGCGTCGATGACGGTGACGTTGCCCTGTTCCAGCCGTGCGGCCAGCTCGGCGGTGGTGATGAGGGCGGCGTGGGTCGGTTCGACATCGCGGTCGACGGGCAGGTCGCGCCGGGCGCTCCACTCCTGGAACGAGCCGTCGTAGAGCCGCACCGGGATGCCGAGCAGCCTCGCGGCGAAGTACACCGCGGTGGCCTGCTGGCCGATGTGGCAGTAGGCGACCACGGACTTGCCCGGCGTGTAGCCGGCGGCGGTGAAGAGCCGGCGCAGCGCGGTGTCGGGGCGGAACAGCAGGTCCTCGCCGACCACGGTCTGGTAGGAGAGGTTGTGCGCGCCGTGGATGTGTCCCGGCCGGGGGAACATCCCGGCGTCGAGGCCGGAGTAGAACCCGGGGGTGCGGGCGTCGAGGACGAGCTGCTTCGAGTCGCCGAGCCGGGCCTGGATCTGTTCCGCGGTGGCGACCAGCTCCGGTCGTGCGCGGCTGGTGAGCCGGCGGGCGACGGGCGCGGGGGTGGGATCGGTGGTGACGGGAAGCCCGGCGGCGCGCCAGGCGGGGAGCCCACCGTCGAGGATCGCGGTGCGGTCGCCGAGCCCCAGGTAGTCGAGGGTGAACCAGACCCGGGTGGTGGGGCTCACCCAGTCCTTGCCGAAGTAGAGCACGATGCGCGAGTCCGGGCCCACGTCGAGTGCGCCGAAGACGGAATCGAGCCGGGCAGGGTCGGGGAGCTGCAGCGAGAGCGAGTCGTCGCCGGCATCGATCAGGTCGAGCGAGAAGGCGCGGGCGCCCGGGATGTGTCCCCGGTCGAATTCCCCGGCCGCCCCGACCTGGAACAGGACCAGGTGCGGGTCCGTGAGGTGGCGGGAGAGCTCCCGCGGGGTGATGAGCATGGAGCCGCGGGAGGGGTCCGCGGCGGTGGCAGGCGGGGCGGCGGGGCCGGCCGGCAGGGACAGGCCGGCGAGGGCCAGGGCCAGCCCGGCAAGGTGGATGCGCATGGGGACCTCCCGAGGGCAGGGGGACACGACTGGCGACGTGCCCACGATACGCCGGTGACCCGTGGAAGTTGTGGCGGTGGGGAGCGAGTTATGTGCGAGAAGTGTGACGCCCTCAGGGGACGAACCGGTAGCCCGCCTTCCAGACGGTGAGGAAGTGGCGCGGCTTGTCGGCCGACGGTTCCAGCTTCCGGCGCAGCTCGGCGACGTGGGAATCCACGGTGCGGGTGAGCACCTCGCCCGAGGTGCCCCAGACCTCGCGCAGCAGCTCCACCCGGCTGGCGACCGCGCCCTGGCGCCGCACCAGCGCCAGCAGCAGCTCGAACGCCTTGGGGGTGAGGGCCACAGGCCGGCCGGCGACGGTGACCTCGCGACTGGCGGGATCCACGCTCACCGCGCCGAAGGCGATGCGCGCGGCGGGCGGGGCCGGGGCGTCGCCGCCGACCCGGCGCAGGAGCGCCCGCACCCGGGCCAGCAGCTCCATGAGGCCGACGGGCTTGGTGACGTATTGGTCGGCATCGAGCCGGAAGCCGCGGACCTTGTCCACCTCCTCGCCTCTGGCGCTCAGGATGATGACCGGCATGGTGCCGCCGCGCTGCCGCACGGTGTGCAGCACGGCGTAGCCGTCGCATCCCGGCAGCATCAGGTCCAGGATGATCAGTGCCGGCCGCCATCGCTCCGCCTCGGCAATGGCCGCCGGGCCGTCCGCGGCGACCCGGACGGTGTAGCCCTCCAGCTCGAGGTTGTAGCGCAGGCCGTCGGCCAGGTCGTGGTTGTCGTCCACCACCAGGATCCGCGTGCCGCTCATGGGGCGCTCCCGCCGGGCGCGCCATCCCCGGCGAGCGGCAACTCGACCACGACGGCGGCGCCGCCGCCCGGCGCGGTGTCCACCCAGCTCCGCCCCTGCATCCGTCGCACCACCTCCTCGACGATGGCGAGCCCGATCCCGCTCCCGCCCACGGCACCCGCCCCGGCGCCGCGCACGTACGGCTCCCACACCGCGGCCCGCTCCTCCGGCGGGATGCCCGGGCCCTGGTCCTCCACCTGGAGGCGGGCGCTGCCGTTCACCCGCGCCAGCCGGATGGTCACCTCCTGGCCCGCCGGCCCGAACTTGACCGCGTTGTCCAGCAGGTTGAGCAGCACCTGGCGGAAGCGCGCCGGGTCCACCCGGGCCTCGAGCCCCGGCGTGAGCTCGAGCACCAGCCGCGCCCGGCGCGACTGCGCCAGCGGGGCGAAGCCCTCGGCGGTCTCCCGAGTGACCGCGGCGAGATCCACCCGCTCCAGCGGCGGCGCCGGACCCCCGCCGCGCTCCAGCCGGCTGAAGTGGAGCACATTCTCCACCAGGTGCTCCAGCCGGGTGGTTTCGCGCGTCAGGTGGCCCACCAGCCACTCGCGCTCATCGTCGGTGCGGTAGCGCTTGAGCCGCAGCGTGTCGAGGAAGAGCCGGATCTGGGCCAGCGGCGTGCGCAGCTCATGGGAGACGCTGGCGACGAACTCCGACCGGAGCCGTGCCAGCTGCTGTTCCCGCCGGAGCTGCAGCACCGCCACGATCGCCATCAGCGACGCCAGCCCGACCACCGTGAGCAGCACCGGCAGCTCGTTGGAGGGATAGCCGCCCTCCACCAGCGCGGTGGCTGCCGCGGGCAGTACCGTCATCCGCACCCGCAGGGCGCCGACCCGGTCGTCGAGCGTCTCTTCCGCGACCTGCGTGCCCGCCGGCCAGCGGGCGTCGCGGTAGAGGGTGTCCCCCATCCGGTCGAGGACCTGCAGCGCCAGCATCTCGGAGCCGGTGCGCCCGCCGCTCACTGCCCTGGGCAGGAGATCCCGCCGCGCCAGCAGGCTGTCGAACGCGGGCCGGAGGCTGGGCCGGTCGAAGGTGAAGCCATACACCAGGGTGTCGCCCCGCACCGTCGGCATCAGGCCGTAGCTCGTCATCACGGGGAGGCTCGGGGAGGGCCCGAGCACGGCGATGCGGGCGCGCGGCGGATCGGCCGGCGCCCGGAGAAACCCGGTGAGGGTCGCGAGCAGCGTGCGGCGCGCGGCGGGCGGGAGGGAGTCTCCGGCCACGGCCAGGGTGTCCCGGCCCAGGGTGAACGAGAAATAGGAGGCGGGGCGGGGGAAGGAATCGCAGCGGCAGTCGAGCAGGCTGCGCTCCCGGTAGTGCACCAGCGCGCGGGCATCCGGCACCTTGGCGGGCTGGTGCAGCTCCCGGTGCATGACGGGATTCACCACCTGCCAGGAGACCTCCTGCAGCTGGCTGGAGAGCTGCTGCCGGTAGGTCCACGCGCCGAAGGCGGCGTAGTCGTGCAGCAGCTGCAGCGTGGTCTGCTGCCGCTGGCGCTGCAACCGGTGCGCCTGCCACGCCGTGCCAAGCATGACCCCGAGGCTGAGCAGCAGCAGGAGCAGCGGCCAGGCGAAGGGCCGCGACCGGGCGTCCGGCATCCGACCTCCGTCCACGGGTGAGGCACCCACCCCGGAAGGTTCGGGCGCGGGGCGGGACGGGGCAAGGGGGAAATGTGCGGAAAGTGTGCGCGATGGATGCGAGATGGGTGCGCACGGGCCCGTGCCGGGTGTCCGCCGTGGCGGGGCTCCGTCGCCATGAGGAATGCAGGAGCTCGGCGTCCCCGCTTGCCGCGTGCCCCGGTCGGAGGCACCTTGGTCTGGCGGGACGTCTCCCTGGAGGTTGGTTGCCCCGCCGGGTGCCGCCCCGCCGCCATTTCCTCTTCTCCCACGGATCATGCCTCGACCGACACCCCGCCCCCGGAAGCCCGCCCGCGGACTCCCGCCGGACGACCTTCCCTACTGGTTCCGGGCAGGTCACCCGCTCGCCGACTTCCGCTCCCGCCCCGAGCTGCCCGCCGAGGCGGACCTGGTGATCATCGGGGCCGGGCTCACCGGCGCGGCCACCGCCTACCATGCCGTACGTGCAGCCGGCGGGCGCGGGCTGCGGATCGTGGTGCTGGACCGCGGCGACGCGGCCGGCGAGGCCAGCGGCCGCAACGGCGGAAACTTCGAGCTCATCCCTGAGAACTCGGTGGGGATCTACGAGGGCCTCGCGCGGGAACGGCTGGCGTTCCTGCGGCGGCTGTACCGCCACCTTCCGGAGGAGGTGCTGCGCGCCGAGAGCGAGCGCCAGGCCTCGCTGGTGCTGGGGATCGCGCTGCGGAACCGGGAGCTGCTCAAGGCGATCATCCTGCGGGAGCGGATCGACTGCGACTTCTCTCCCCGCGGCTGGCTGCACCTCGCCGCCAGCGATGCGGAGGAGGAGGGGATCTGCGAGGAGGTCTCGCTCGCGGCGCAGCACGGGCAGCGGATCGCGCTCTGGTCCCGGGGGCGGATCCGGCGGGAGCTCGGCCTGACGCATCCCTACCTGGGTCGGTTCATCCCCGGCGACGGGACCTACCATCCCTTCAAGTACGTCTGCGGCGTGCTGCGCGCCGCGCTCGCCGCGGGGGTGGAGCTGTACTCCCGCACGGCGGTGCGCGCGGTGGTGACCGAGTCCGCCGCGCGGCACCGGATCGAGACCGAACGGGGCACCATCCTCGCCGGCGGCGTGGTGGTGGCGACCAACGCTTTCACCAGCCGGCTCTTCCCCGAACTGTCCGCGATCCGTCCGGGCCAGAGCCAGGTGCAGGTGACGGAAGGCGCACCCGACCGGGCGCGGGGCCGGGTGATCACCTGCGAGGAGGGGCCGGTGTTCTTCAACCAGCCCCGCGGCGGGCTCAGGAACGGCCGCGCGCCGGTGCTGATGGGCGGCGGCGACGACCGCCCGATGAAGAACCCCGATTCCCGCCGCCGTTCCCCCGCGGTGCACCGGCTGCTGCTCCGCTTGCGCGACCACTACTTCCCCGAGCTGCGGGGCAGGGCGCCCTCGGCGGAGTGGGTGGGGCCGCTGGCCTTCACCCCGGACCAGCTGCCGGCCGTCGGCTTCCTCCGGCCCGGGGTGATCATCGCCTCCGGCTGCAATGGCTACGGCGGGAGCTACACCACCGCGATCGGCCTGGCGGCGGCGGAGATGGCGTGGACCGGCGCGGCACCGGAGTGGGTGCCGGAGGACACTTTCTCGCCCCGGCGCCTGCTGTCCGACGCGCCGCTGTTCATGACCGAGCAGGACAGCCTGTGGCGCATCGCGACGGCGCTGAGCCAGCGGCTCCGGGAGGTGAACCGGCAGATCGGCGAGGCCCTCACGCTCCGGGCCGAGCCGGTGGAGCCGGTGTCGGTGCGCGCCTCGCGGGTGATGACCGCGATCGCGGAGAGCGAGCCGGCGTCGGACCTGCCGCCCGACGCCCTCACCGCGCTGCCACCCTTCGCCCGCTTCACCGAGGCGGAGGCCCGCACCCTGCTCGGCGTGATGCGACGGTGGCGCCTCCGCCAGGGCACGCTGCTGTTCGGCGAGGGCGAGCCGGGCGGGTCCTGCTTCCTGGTGCTCTCCGGGATGGTGGAGGTGAGCCTGGTGGTGAACGATCGGCACCAGCTGCTGGCGCGGCTCCCCGCCGGAAGCGTCTTCGGCCAGGTGGGTCTGCTTTCCGGCGAGCCGCGCTCCGCCACCTGCACCATCGGGAGCGACGCCGTGCTGGTGGAACTGGCCCAGGAAGACGCCCGCGCACTGCTCGCGGGCCGCACGCCGCTGGCACTCAAGCTGCTCGCGCTGCTCAACGACGGCCTGATCGCCGCGCTTCGCGGCGCCGACCGCCGGCTGCTGCAGCTGGAGGCGGGTGAGATCCCGGGCGACCTGCCTCTCGCCTGATCGCGTCGGCCGGCGGCGCGGCCGCCGGTCGCATTTCGACTGCGCCGAATCGCTACGGTCATTCACGAGCGGATTTCGCACGTTCCTTCACGGGGACTTCATGTCGCGAGGGGTATCTGTCGTCCAACCCCAACATCGCTTGTCCCCATGCGCGCACGCCTGTCAGGCTTCCTCCTTGCCATCGGCCTCCTCAGCTGTGGGGGTGGTTCGGACGGACCTACTGGCACCGGGAGCCGGGTTTATCGAATCGTGATCGAGCCCGGAACCCATACCTTTGTCTATGCCGGTGAACGCGCGGCCTTCCGGGCCACCCCGTACGATGCCCAGGGTGAGGTACTGAACGGCGCCGGGGCGATCAGTTGGTGGGCGTCTGATTCCACGCTGGTGCGGATCGACTCGAGTGGTCTGGCGGTGGCAGTGCGCGAAGGGCAAGTCAGGGTATCGGCTTCGCTGGACGGGGTCACGGCCCTCGCGAGGGTCGGCGTGAGCTACGGGCAGGCCCGGCTTCGCTGCACCAGCTGCCACGGTGAGGGCGGTGCCCACGGACCCGGCATGTTTCCGGGGTCGAGCTGTTCCGCATGCCATCGGGCGGCGCTGGATGCCCCGGGGGCCCAGCATCATGAACGCCCCGATAGCGGGCATGCCGTGGTCGCCAGCGGATTCGGGCTCCAACTGCCCCACGACACGCTTGCCTGCACCGGCTGCCACCAGCCCGGCGACGGCCGGCCGAGGTATCAGCCTGCAGGCGTCGAGGACTGCTATGCCTGCCACCGGGCGCAGTACGACAGCGCGACGGCCATCGGCAAACACCTGCCCGGCTTCCCGACCACCTGCACCGGGTGTCACACCACCAGCCAGTGGCCCGGGGCGACGTTCGATCACGCCAGCGCGAGCCAGGGCCGGTTCACGCTGGTGGGCGCGCACCTGATCAAACCGTGCACCGCCTGCCACGACGCCACGAGCGGGGTGCCGCTGTTCATCCCGGCCGACCAGAACGACTGCTACACCTGTCACCGGGCGCAGTACGACAGCGCGACGGCCATCGGCAAACACCTGCCCGGCTTCC
>CAZYIV010000001.1:10424-111124 GCA_964647615.1 uncultured Gemmatimonadaceae bacterium
CACCGGGCGCAGTACGACAGCGCGACGGCCATCGGCAAACACCTGCCCGGCTTCCCGACCACCTGCACCGGGTGTCACACCACCAGCCAGTGGCCCGGGGCGACGTTCGATCACGATCGGCAGTTCTTCCCGGTGTTCTCCGGGACGCACCGGGGGGCCTGGAGCAGCTGCAGTACCTGCCACACGGTGCCGACCGATTACGCGCAGTTCTCCTGCCTGGGCTGCCACGAGCACGCCCAGGCCGCGATGGATCAGGAGCATCGTGGCCGGTCCGGATATGCCTACGACTCGGCTGCCTGCCTGCGCTGTCACCCGAGGCCCTGAGAGAGGGGCCGCCTGCGGTTTCGGAACGACAACGCCCCCGAGTGCGGGGGCGTTGGTGCTGCTGGCCCGAGCCCCGATTCGTGGCGCCGAGAGTGGCGACCCGGGGCGCGGTTCTGGAGGCGCCTACCGGTGCTGGTGGCTCCGGAACTGGGCCACCAGGGAGGAGAGGCCGGAAGAGAGCGCGGCGAGATCGTCGCTGGTGCGGGCGACGTCCTGGGAACCCTCGGCGACGGTCCGGCTGCGCTCGTTGATGGTGACCAGGTCCCGGCTGATCTCGTTGGCCACGGCGCTCTGTTCCTCCGCCGCGGTGGCGATCTGGTGATTCATCGCCTGGATCCGGTCCACCGCCTCATCAATCGCGTCCAGCGCGGCCCGGGCCTCGAGCGCCTCGGCCACGGTGGCCTGCGCCCGCTGTCGCCCCTCCAGCATGACTGCCGCGGCGGCGCTGGCCTGGGACTGCAGCTCGGTGACAATCCTGGCGATCTGCGCCGCCGACTCGCGGGTCTGGGTCGAGAGCGTCTGCACGTTGCCCGCGACCACCGCGAAGCCCTTGCCGGCATCACCGGCCCGCGCCGCCTCGATGGTGGCATTGAGTGCCAGCAGGTTGGTCTGCTGGGCGATGTCCTGGATCACCTTCAGCACGGTGCCGATGCTGGTGCTGGCCTCCGCCAGCCGCTGCACCATCTCCGCGCCGCGATCCACTTCCCGCGCCAGCTCGTCGATCGCGGTCTGCACCTGGTGCACCACCGTGCGGCCCTGCTGCGCCGCACTGTCGGCGGTGGCGGCGGCCTCGACCGCGGCGGTGGTGCTCTGCGCCACCTCCTTCACCGTCGCGGCCATCTCCGTCATGGCCGTCGCCACCTGGCTGGTCTGCGCATTGAGGTGATCCACCGACCTGCTGCTGTCGGTCACGACGCTCGAGGTGCGGCTCGCCATGGTGGCGACGTGCCCGGCGGAGTCCTCGATCCGGGCGACGATGGCCTGCAGCCGGTGCTCGGTCATGGTGAAGGCCAGCTCCAGCTGCCCCAGGTCGTCCAGCCGCCCGGTCAGGGTGTACTGGGCCACGGGATCCTGATGGGTGGCGCGCGCGCGGCGCGCCAGGCGAAGCACCGGCCAGGTGATCACGGCCGCGCCGGCACCCAGGACCCCGAACCCGGCGAGGGCCGGCATCAGGAAGGCGCCCCAGGCGAGGCCGGCCTGGTGGAGCAGGTAGCCGACGACCCCCAGCCCGATCGCGGCGAGGCCCAGCAACCGGCTGAGCAACCCGGGGGTGCGCCACAGCAGCAGCCACGCGGGCCAGCCGGCGTTGAGCCGGCGGTACAGCCGCTCCGCCCGGCGAATGCCTTCCCGGCTGGCCGGGAAGCGCACCGACTGGTACTCCAGCAGCTGGCCGTTGCGGGTGATGGGCGTAACGAAGGCGTCCACCCAGTAGTAGCCGCCGTCCTTGCAGCGGTTCTTGACCATCCCGATCCACGACTGGCCCGACTTGATGGCGCTCCACAGCATCGCGAAGGCGGCCGTGGGCATGTCCGGGTGGCGCACGACGTTGTGCGGCTCGCCCAGGAGCTCCTCGGTCTCGAACCCCGAGACGGCGCAGAAGTCCTCATTCACGTAGGTGATCCTGCCCTTGGCATCGGTGGTCGAGAGGATGACCTCGTCGGGGCGGACGACACGCTCGACATCGGTGACGGGCAGGTTCTTGCGCACGGCAAAGCTCCCTGGGGACGAGAGGGCATCGGACCCTCCGAGTATCGTCCAGGCCCCCCGCCGGCATGAGCCGGGGCGGCGGGCCCCACCAGGCGGGCGCGGGGCTAGAGCACCAGCCGCCAGGTCTGGCCGACGAGATCCTGGCCGAAGGAGTGGTGGGGGCGCTGGTCCACCAGGACAAAGCCGGCCGCCTCGTACAGGCGGCGCGCCGATACCAGCACGCTGTTGGTCCAGAGCTCCAGCCGCTCGTAGCCGACCTCCCGGGCGCGGGCGATGCAGGCCCGGACCAGGCTGCCGCCGATGCCCGCCCCGCGCGCCGCCCGCTCCACGTACAACAACCGCAGCTTACCCACTCCCGGTTCCGTCCCCTTCACCAGGAAGATCGAGCCCATGATCGCCCCGTCCCGTTCGGCGATCCAGGCCTGTTCGTGCGCCGGATCGAAGCCGTCGATGAAGTCGGCGAGGATGCGCGCGATCAGCGCCTCGTAGGTCCAGTCCCAGCCGTACTCCTCCGCGTAGAGCCGCGCCTGACGGTGCACGACGTGGCCCAGGTCGCCGGGGACGGGATCCCGCAGGCACACGGCCGCGGGTGCAGCCGACGGCTCGGCGAGGCAGGTGGTGATCCGCGCCATGGCCTCGGCGAGCGCCGTGCGATCGCCGGCGGTCAGCGGCGCGAGGCGGGCACTGATCGCGTGGTCGGTCGCGCGGTTCAGGGCGGCGAAGGCCCGGCGGCCGGCGGAGGTGAGTCGCAGGAACCGGTGGCGGGCATGGGCGGGTGAGGGTTCGGACCGGAGCAGGCCGGCGCGCCGGAACTTCGCGACGATCCGGCTGAGCTGGCCCTTGTCGACGCCCAGCCGCCGCTCGATCTCCGCCGCGGTCAGGTCCGTGCCATGGGCCATCTCGTACAGGATCCGGGCCTCGGTCAGGGGAAACGGGCTCCCGTCGAGGCCGGAGGAGAGGAAGCCGAAGGCGCGGGTGTAGTAGCGGTTGAACGCGCGGACGCTGGCGACGGTCGGATCGCTGGTTGACGTGGGCATGGCGCCCAAGGTAGACTGCAGTGTTGACTGAGTCAAGATACAAGGGAGCGCTGCCATGATTGTCCGCCTCTGGACGGCCCGGGCCACCGTGGCCGGAGCCGAGCGATATCGCGCCCATTTCCGCGAGGAGGTGCTGCCGAGGCTGCGGCGAGTGCCGGGCTTCGCGGATGGTCAGCTGCTTCGACAGGTGACTGGGGAGGTCGTGCGCCTGGTCGTCCTCACCCGCTGGGCGTCACAGGATGCCGTCCGTGCGTTTGCGGGCGAGGATCCGGGTCGGGCGGTGGTGGCGCCGGCTGCCGCCGGCATGCTCACGAGCTGGGACCGGACGGTGGAGCATTACGAGGTGGTGGCGGAGCACGGGTGACCGGCGAGGCGGGCGCGGAAGGGTTCCGCCGGCGGGCAGGCAGCGCCGACACCGGAGGCGCCCCCGTTCCGTCTGTGCTACAATAGAAGGCGCCCGCACCGTTTCATCCTGCACTCACCCCCAGCCTCGATCCCATGCGCTTCCCTCTCGCTGCCGCCGCCATCCTGCTCGTGCCCATGGCGCTCCACGCCCAGGGCATGACCCACACCCCGCGCCAGCTGACCGACGCGGACTATGCCCGCGCCGAGCGGATGCTCGGCCAGTCCACCTTTTCGCTGGTGAGCGGCACCGCCAGCCAGGTCACCTGGCTGCCGGACGGCCGCCTCTGGTACCGCGCCAGCCGACCCGATTCCTCGGTGTTCCTGCTGGTGGACCCGAAGAAGAAGACCCGCGCGCCGGCGTTCGATCATGCGGCGGTGGCCGCGGCGCTGGCCGAGGCCAGCGGCCGCCCGGTGAAGGGCGACCGGCTGCCGTTCTTCGGCGTGGACTTCCCGGCCGGCGGCCGGAGCTTCTCGGCGGTGATGGGCCGGGAGGTGTGGACCTGCGACCTGGCCGGGAAGGCGTGCCGCAAGACGGGGAGCCGGCCGGACGTGCCGCGCACGGCGAGTCTCTCGCCCGACAGCAGCACGGTGGCGTTCATCCGCGACAACAACCTCTGGTCGCGGAACCTCGCCACCGACGTGGAGACCCGGCTCACTACGGACGGGGTGGAGGACTTCGGCTACGCGACCGACAACGCCGGCTGGGTGCACAGCGACGGTCCGGTGCTGACCTGGTCCCCCGACGGGCGACGGATCGCGACCTTCCAGCATGACGGGCGGGGGGTGCGCGACATGGTGCTGGCCGAGACCGAGGCCGGGCACCCGACGCTGGTGAAGTGGAAGTACCCGCTCCCGGGCGACAGCATCGTGTTCCACATCGAGCGGGTGATCGTGGACCTCACGGGGGCGGCGCCGCGGGTGGTGCGGCTCAGGATGGCGCCCGACTTCCACCGCTCCACGGTGAGCGACCACGTCTCCTGCGGGGGCGAGGTCTGCGACCTGCAGTGGTACCCCGACGGCTCGCACGTCGCGTTCATCTCCAGCTCCCGCGACCACAAGGACGCCTGGCTCCGCATCGCCGATGCCGCCACCGGCGAGGTGCGCGAGGTGCTGCACGAGCACAGCGCCGCCCAGGTGGGCGATGCCTCGATGCCGGAGAACCTGTGGCGGGTGCTCCCCGCCAGCAACGAGCTGATCTGGTGGTCGGAGCGGGACAACTGGACCCAGCTCTACCTGTACGACCTCGGCACCGGCCAGCTCAAGAACCGGATCACCTCCGGCGAGGGGAACGTCACCGCCCTGGTGCGGGTGGACGAGAAGGCCCGGCAGCTCTGGTTCACCATGAATGGCCACGAGGCCGGCGGCGATCCCTACTTCCGCTATCTCTACCGGGTGGGCTTCGACGGGAAGGGTCTTGTCCGGCTCACCACGGAGCCCGGCAACCACGCGGTCTCGGTCTCGCCCGATGGCAGGTATTTCACCGACACCTGGTCCACGCCCGACACGCCGCCGGTGACGGTGCTGCGTGACGCCAACGGCAAGCTGGTCCTGCCGCTCGAGCGGGCGGACATCTCCCGGCTGCTCGCCACCGGCTGGAAGCCCCCTACGCCCATCACCGTGAAGGCGCGGGACGGGACAACCGACCTCTACGGCCTGATGTTCACGCCGAGCACCCTCGACTCGACGAAGACCTACCCGATCATCAACAACATCTACCCCGGGCCGCAGTCGGGCAGTGTGGGGACGCGGTCATTCATCCCCGCGCGCGGGGACAACCAGGCGCTGGCGGAGCTGGGCTTCATCGTGGTGGAGCTGGACGGCATGGGCACGCCGGGGCGGTCGAAGGCGTTCCACGACTTCTACTACGGCCGGATGAACGACAACACCATTCCCGACCAGGTCGCGGGGATGAAGGAGCTGGCCCAGCGCTACCGGTTCATCGACATCGACCAGGCGGGGATCTGGGGCCACTCCGGCGGCGGGTTCGCCACGGCGTCGGCGATGTTCAGCTTCCCCGACTTCTTCAAGGTGGGCATCGCCGAGAGCGGCAACCACGACAACCGGGTCTACGAGGACGACTGGGGCGAGCGCTACCAGGGCCTGCTGGTGACCGCGGCGGACAGCGCCGGCTACGCCCAGGCGGCCAACCAGACGCACGCCGCCAACCTGAAGGGGAAGCTGTTCCTGATCCACGGCCAGATGGACGACAACGTCCCGCCCTACAACACCCAGCTGGTGGTGCAGGCGCTGATGGATGCGGGCAAGGACTTCGACCAGATCATGCTGCCGGAGGCGCACCACGGGTACGGGAAGGACGCGGCGTACATCATGCGGCGGCGGTGGGACTACTTCGTGACCAACCTGCAGGGGAACGCCCCGCCGAAGGAATACCGGATCGGCCAGCCGCGGCGGGGGCCGGTCTTTCCGTGACGGCGGGCTCGAGAGTGGCGGTCAGGGCGAGAAGGCGATAAGGCGGTAAGGCGGTAGGCGGTACGCCGGGCGGGTGGACCCAATGTCCACCCGCCCGGCGTTCTGGCGCCATGGGGAGCGACGTCCCTCATCCCCTGAGCCCGGAGCAACCGATGTCGTGTCTGCCTGCCCGCATCTGCTGCCTGTTCCCGATCGTGGCCGTCCTGGCCTGTGGCGATGATCCCACCGCGCCGCCGCGGGGGGGCGGCGTGGACAGCGTCGCCACCGTGTCCCGGGTGCAGGCCGCCTGCACCCGGCACTGGAGCTATGGCACGGATGGGGTCTGGTCCGATGTCACCCGGTGGAATCCGGCCGGGGTGCCGGACAGCACGGACGTGGCCTGCATTGATGCGGTCGGGAGCTACACCGTGACCGTCGATGCCTCTGCCATCCAGGTGACTGGCCTCGTGATCGGTGGCCGCAGCGTCCAGGCCACGCTCGCCTCGGACGGCCATGGGCTGGCCGCGCTGATCGAAGGCGACCTGGAACTCGTTGCCGGAAGTGCCGTGAGTGTCCTCGACGACTGGGGCCTCGATGTGTTCGTATTTGGCGGTCGGTGCGACCTGGACGGGACCCTGCGGGTACGCTCGAGCTTTCCAGGCAGCGTGTTCTGCAAACAGGGTATCACCGTCCGGGGAACGATCGACCAGGCTCAGGGCGACCTCGATCTCGTGGCCTACCCCGGGGATGTGGTGCTCGATGGTACGGTGAACGCCGGTGGAGAGATCGGCGTGGCCAGCTATGGTGGCGTGACCCGCTTGCAGGGCGGGGCGCTGACCGGTGCCGGACATGTTACCACCGGGAGTGGCCTGCGCTGGAGTGGCGGAACGATTCCTCCGCCGGCTCCGGGCGGCCGCCCCCGGCTCAGGGTGAGCGGCGGCGAGCTCTACATCGGCAGCGACACGCTGCGAGGTGCGGCTGAGCTGATCGCCTGGGGCACCGGCCTGCCAACTGAGGCACTGTCGGGGGTGATCGGGCCGGGTCTCTCTGTGACGGTCTCGTGCGGGGAGCCCTGTCAGTACGGCGACGGCACCGTGACCGCCTCTGACGGTGGGTCGGGGCCACTGGAGAATCGCGGGCAGCTGATCCTGGTGCCGAGCGGGCACCCCCTGCTGCTGCTGGGCCCGGGGCTCCTCAACCGCGGCACGCTGGATCTGGTCGCCGATTCCGGGGGGCTGGTCGTCTCCCTCGACAGCACGGTCAACGATGGCACGATCACGCTCGGGGACACCGCCGAGTGGCGGGGCAACCACATCACGTTCCGCAACCGGGGCACCGTGGATGTCCGCTCCGGTGGGGTACTGACCGTGTCCGGCGGCGGCTTTACCGCCGAATCAGGCAGCGTCGTCACCGGCCCCATGCGGCTCGACCAGGCGACGGTGCGGGGGGCCGGGACGCTCGGCGACGTCACTGCGATCGCCTCCATCATCGATCCCGGAACGCCGCGCGGTACGCTCACCGCCAAGCGGCTGGTCCTCGATGCCGCGAGCACCGTCCACCTCGACATCGCCGGGGAGGATGACCACGACCAGCTGGCCGTGCTGTCCGACGTCGTCTACGGTGGCACGCTCGAGGTGCAGGAGATCGCCCCGTTCCGGAGCGCGGTGTGCGGGCAGGTGCTGCCGGTGATCCTGGATCGCTCCACGTCCGGCCGGGGCAGCTTCGCCGCCTTCCGCGGCCTCGCGCCGGGCTCGGCCCGCGCGTGGCGGCTGCACAATCCGCGGGACTCGCTCTTCCTGGTGGGGCATGACCCGCAGGTGCCGGTGGGCAGCAGCGTGGCATCGGTGAGCGTGACCGAGGGCGGGCAGACGGTGGGTTACAGCGTCTGCCTCCGGAGCGCGCCGAGTGCGTCGGTGCGGGTCAGCCCGGTGAGCAGCCTGGGGCAGGTGGCGGCCATGGCGCCCATGACCTTCACGCCGGCGACGTGGGCGCTGCCGCAGCGGGTGCCAGTGACGGCGGTGGACGACGCGCTGTACGAGCCCGTGCCGGTGGTGGACAGCATCCGGCACGGGGTCACCAGCAGCGACCCGGCCTACGCCGCCGCCGTCCCGGCGCCGGTGGCCGCCAAGGTGATCGACAACGACGGCAGCGCCAATCTCGAACTCAATGTCCTGAGCGCCCCGCCGGTGGTGCTGGCCGGCGCGCCGTTCACCCTCTCGCTCCGGGAGGAGAACCTCGGGCCGGACTCCTCGCCCGGCGCGAAGGTGGTGATCCCGGCGAGCGCGGGGTATGGCTACGTGAGCAGCACCGGGACCCTGGGCTGCACCACGGATGCCGTCACGGGGACCACCTGCACCCTGGGGTCGCTGTCCGCGGGCGCGACCCAGTCGTTCACCGTCACCTTCACCGGGTTGGTGGCCGGGAGCTACAACACGACGTACACCCTGAGTTCGGTGCAGTTCGACTCGAACCCGATCAACAACAGCCGGACCCAGCTGATCACGGTGCAGTGACCCCCGGACGTGACACGGCGCCGGGAGCGAATCGCTCCCGGCGCCGTGCCGTGTTCGGTCGGTGAGGCGGGATCAGGGAATGGCGCCGACGGCGCGCGCCACGTTGAGGCGGCCCTTCCCGTAGTAGGGGTCGGTGCCCGGCTGGCCCAGGTCATCCGCCGACTGCTGCAGCGCGGCGCGGATGGCGCCCGGGTTCCGGCCGAGGTCCTCGACCAGGAGGGCGGCCGCGCCGGCCACGTGGGGCGACGCCATGCTGGTGCCCTGGGCGCCGATGATGAAGGTGCCGGTGCCGCAGACCGGGACCAGCAGGCTGGTGCGCGAGCAGGCGGCGTACACGAAGTTGTCGCCGCTGGCCGGCGGGGGCACGACGGGGCCGCTGTTGCCGCCCGGCGCGGCGACGTTGATCGCCGACCGGCCGAAGTTGGTGTAGTAAGCCGGCGCATCGATGTTCTGGAACGGCCCGTTCACGGTGCTCCGGAAGGTCGGCCCGGTGGCGGCGACGCAGACGGTTGCCGGGGTGCTGCAGTAGGTCTTGTAGCCGTTGCCGTCGTGGTCCATGTCGATGGCGCTGTTGCCGGCCGAGACGACCACCGTGACGCCCTTGCTGCGGGCGTAGTTGAAGGTCTTGTTGATCAGGCCCACGAACTTGCCGTTGCCCGCCTTGGCGAAGGTGCCGCCCAGGCTGAGGTTCATCACGTCGGCGCCGTGGTCCGCGGCGTAGATCACGCCACCGAGGATGGCGCTGGTGGGGCAGGTGTTGAGGTAGGCACAGACCTTCACCGCGACCAGCGTCGTCTGCGAGGTGATGCCCGCCGCGGCGACCGCGTTGCTGCTGACGGTGGCGGCGACGTGGGTGCCGTGGAAGTAGAGGTCGGTGAAGGGCAGCCGGCCCGGGAAGTACTTGGCGACGGTGTCCGCCTCGGTGAACGGGATGCCGCCCACGGTGAACGTGCCGAGCATGTCCACCGACAGGCCGAGGTCCACCCGGCCGGCGAGGTCGGCGTGGGTGTAGTCGATGCCGGTATCCAGGATGAACACCTTGACCGACGCGGAGCCGAGCCGGCCGGCGGCCCAGGCCACATCGGCCTGCACGGCGCGCATGTTCCACTGCCGGGCGAAGAAGAACGCGGTCGCGGGGGCCGCGGGGCTCTCCGCCTGCTCGGCGGGGGTGACTTCCTCGATCTGGGGCAGGTCAAGGCTCACCGCCTCGTCGGCATCCACGGCGGCCACGCCGGCGGACCCGGCGAGGGTGGCGGCGCCGGCGGCATCCAGCCCGCTCACGCTCGCGAGGCCGGCGCCGGCGGAGACCCAGTCGATCGAGCCGCCCAGCGCGGCGACCTGGCCAGCCAGGGTGCTCGCACCGGTGCCCTTGAGGGTCACGAGGTACCGCCCGGTCTCGCCGCTGGTGCCGGCAACCGCGAAATTCTGGGGCAGGCGCAGTTCTGCCGGCGCGGCGGGCGGCTCGGCGCAGGCGCCAAGCAGGAGGGTGCAGCACACACCCGCGGCCATCGCATGACGACGCATCGGTGGACTCCTGGGAAGTTGTCGAAGGTTCGAGAGGGCTGGTGCCCGGGTGGGCACCGCAGCGAAGCTACCGCCCCGGACCGGTGCACGGAAGGCCGCCAGCACAGGAGGGAATCCGGCGGGCCGGTCGATGCCGGCCCCGGCCGGGTCCGGGGGCCCGGACTACCCGAGGAGCAGGTGTAGCGCGGTCAGGAGCAGCGCGACCCGGACGACGCGCCAGGTGACGTCCACCAGGTGGTGGGGGTGGTACACCGACGGGACGGGAAGGCGATGAGTACTCATGGGTATCCCCCTGCGGCAGCGCGTCGCCACGCGCAGCGGTACCATAACACCCGAGGCATGAAGCGAGCGGGAACGTACGGTGAGTCCGCCCGCCTCCAACCGGAGCACCTCAGCCGGGATTGCCCACCATCTGCCGGATCTGCTGCACCAGTTCGACCGGCTCGAACGGCTTGTACAGCACCTCGACGCCCTCGCGCAGGCCGGTGGTGGGATCGCCCGGACGGATGGCGTAGCCGGTGATGCACAGCACCCGGGCCCAGGGGCGCACCCGGCGCAGGTAGTCGATCAGTTCGCCGCCGCCCATCCTGGGCATGATCAGGTCGGTGATGATCAGGTCGATCGGGCCGTCATGCCCCTCGATGAGGCGCTGGCCCTCCTCGCCGTTGGTGGCGGTAAGCACCGTGTACCCGTAGCGTCGGAGCACCCGTACGATCGAGCGCCGCAGGCTGTCGTCGTCCTCCACCACGACCACGGTCTCGCTGCCCTCGAGCTTGCCGGGCAGCGGCCGGGGCGGCGACGCTGACGCGGGCCCCTCGCCCTTGGCGGGCGGGAGCAGGATGGTGAAGGTCGTGCCTTCGCCCTGCCGACTCTGGGCGGTGATGGTCCCCCCGGCCTGGCGCACGATGCCGTAGCAGGTGGCGAGGCCGAGGCCGGTGCCCTTGCCGGGGGCCTTGGTGGTGAAGAAGGGCTCGAAGATGCGGCCCAGCAGGTCCGGCGCGATGCCCTCGCCGGTGTCCGTCACCCGGATGCGCACGGCGGGGCCGCCGGGCCAGCCCTCGCTGGCCTGGGTCTGGGGCACGTTGTCCACCAGGAGGAGGATCCGCCCGCCGGTGGGCATCGCGTCGCTGGCGTTGACCGCCAGGTTGATGAGCACCTGCTCGATCTGGCCCCGGTCGGCGACGATCGGCCAGGCGGGCGTGTCGGCGCGGACCTCGAGGGTGATGTGCTCGGGGATGGTGCGCTCCAGCAACTGGCGGATGCCGTGGGCCAGGTCGGTGACCTGGATCTGCTGCACCTGCACCGGCTGCCGCCGGGCGAAGGCGAGCAGCTGGGCGGTGAGCGACTTGGCCCGGTCGGCGGCGGCGAGGATCTGGGTGAGGTCCTCGAGGCGGGGGTCATCGCGCTGCAGGGTCTCCTTGATGGCGACGCCGTAGGCCAGCATCACGGTGATCAGGTTGTTGAAGTCGTGCGCAATGCCGCCGGCGAGGTGGCCCACCGCTTCCATCTTCTGGGCCTGGAACAGCTGCTCGGCGAGCTTCCGGGACTCGGTGGTGTCGCGCAGCGTCACCATGGTGGCGGCGTGGCCCTCCCACTCGACCGTGACCGAGCGCATCTCGGCGGTGCGCTGCTCCCCCCGGCGCCGGATGGCCAGCTCAGTGACCTTGTCCGGGGGTGCGGAGAAGGCCAGCAGCTCGCCGATGAACGACTCGCGGGTCACCCCGAAGAGCTCGAGCGCGGCGTCGTTGACGAAGCGCACCCGTCCCGCGGCATCGACCACGACCACGGCATCGGGACTGGCGGTCACCAGCCGCTCCATCTGGCGCTGCTGTCCCACCGCCCGCCGCAGCGCCACCGAGAAACGGATGCTCTGGATCATCATCTCGAACGGCCGGGGCGACTTGTCGAGGCACTCGGTGGCGCCGGCCGCGAGCAGCGCATCCCGCATCGGGGGGGTCAGCCCGCCGGTCAGGACCACGGTGGGGACATCGGGACAGACCTGCAGCAGCCGCTGCAGGGTGGTGGCGCCGCTGGAATCGGGGAGGTTGAGGTCCAGGACCACCGCATCCGGCAGCGGCCCGCGCAGCTCGTCCACCGCCCGGCGGAGGGTGGTGACGTGGGTGATCTGCACCGCGAGGGCTTCCATGGCCTCGAGTCGCTCCCGCATGAGCTCGGCGTCACTCAGGCTGTCCTCCACCAGGAGGATGCGGATCGGCGAGGCAATCACGGCGCGCCCCCCCCGGGCCCGGTGCGGCGGCGGGCACCGAACATCTCCTGCATCCGGCTGCGTTCTTCGGTGAAGCTGTAGCTCGGCGTGCCGAGCAGGATGCCGTGCACGCCGCGGAACGGCTCACCGATGTGCATGCCGGCGCCGTCAATGGTGTATTCCCGGATGTCGGGATCGTGCCAGCTGCCGCGCATCTTGAGCACCGCCAGGCCACGATGCATCTGGCCGAAGAGCTCCACGTAGCGCAGCAGCACGATGGTGTCGGTGATGGTGGAGAAGTGGGCGTCGGTGACCGACTCGCCGCCCCCCAGCATCGCGGTGGTGTTGGTGAAGAGCCCGGTGATCTCCCGCTGCTTCACCGTGCTGGTGAGGCCCACGATGAACTCGCGGAACGCCTTCGGGGTGGCGCCCCGCTCGAAGGCGGTGACGCTGTCCACCGCCAGCCGGTGGGGCTGGAACTCCTCCAGCTCGCGGCGCAGCAGCAGCATGTGATCCTCGAGCCCCATGGCCTCGGGATAGCGGCACACGATGCGCAGCAGGCCCCGGCGTTCGGCGGCGTCGAAGTCGGCGCCCCAGATGCGGGCGTTGCGGGCCAGCTGCTCCCGGCTCTCCTCGCTGGCCACCAGCAGCACCCGCGCCCCGGCGGCGATGCCGGCCTGCAGGAAGTGGGTCACGGTGAGCGTCTTGCCGGTGCCGGTGGCCCCGCTCACCAGGATCACCGAGTCGCGGTACAGCCCGCCGCCGCACATCGCGTCGAGCGCCGCCACGCCGGAGGAGACCCGGGCCTCCGAGGAGGACTGCTTGAGCTCGATCGCCGACAGCGGGGAGAGGGAGACCCCGTCGCGCGGATCGATGGTGAACGGGTACTCCCCCTTCTGGTGACCGGTGCCGCGCAGCTTGAGGATCTCGACGGTGCGGCGGCGCTTCTCCAGCTCCAGCCGGTTGCGCAGCACCACCACGTTGTCGGCGACGAACTCCTCCACCCCGAAGCGCCCGATCCCGCCCTCCTCCTCCGCCCGTTCCAGCGTGATGATGGAGGTCACCTCCAGCCGCCGCAGCGCGGCCAGGATCCGGTACAGCCCGAGCCGCACCACGGTCACGTCGTGCAGCTGGCTGAACAGCGCCCCGATCGAGTCGAGCAGGATGCGCTTCGCGCCGACCTTGCGGATGGCGTGCTCCACCCGGGCGGAGAGCGCCGACAGGTCGAAGTGGCCGCCGGGCATGATGGCCTGGCCCGGTTCCGGGGTGCCGTCCACGATGGCGAGCGTCCCGGCATCCACCGCACCGGCGAGGTCCCAGCCGAAGGAGCGCACGTTGCGGAACAGGTCCGCCGGCTGCTCCTCGAAGGTGACCAGGACCCCCGGCTCGCCGTGCTGCCGCAGCCCGGTCTGCAGGAACTGCAGCCCGAAGATGGTCTTCCCCGCGCCGGCGGAGCCGGCGACGATGGTGCTGCGCGCCTGGGGGACCCCCCCCTGCGCAATCAGGTCGAACCCGGTGATCCCGGTGGGGAGCTTGGTGATGGGCGGGGCGGGGTGCGTGGGCATGCCGGTGCGGGCTCAGGCGCTGAGGGGAGGGAGCGGAAGGAGGTCGAGCCCGAGCAGCACCCGCTCGCGCTCGCTCAGGTCCCCGATGATCTTGCGCACCGGCTCCGGCAGGTGCCGCACCAGCGTGGGGGTCGCCAGGATCTTCTCGTCCTCGGCCAGCTGCGGGTTCTCCAGCACGTCGATCACCTCCACCTCGTACTCGCCCTGCAGCTCGTGGGCGCAGATGTGCTCCAGGTACGCGATCGCCCGCTGGGACTGGGGCGTGCGTCCCGTGACGAAGAGCCGGAGGCGGTACGTCACGGGGTTCCTCCCGGGTGGAAGCGGCGCCGGTGGCCGCTCCGGTAGTAGTCCACCATCAGGCCCATCAGCTCGAGCGCGAGCAGCCGCCCCTCGACGATCTCCGCGTGATGCTGCCGGGCACCGAGGTGCCCGCTGCCCTCCTCGAGGGCCGCCACATGCAGGTCCAGCAGGTCCCGGGGGCCCGCCTCCTGGTCGCCGAGCATGGTCGCGAAGCGTTCCATGGCGTCCTGCGGCTTGGGGTGGTGGAACACGAGGTAGCGCAGGTACTCCTCCAGCAGCCCACGGTAGGCGTCGAACAGCCCGGCGAAGACGGTCGGCTGCCGGGCGGACAGCGGCCCCATGCCGGCCAGCAGCGCGGTGACCGGCGCCTCCACCTCGCGCGAGGTGAGGCCCCGGAGCCGCTCGATCACCCGGCGGAGCTCGCGCAGCTCCGCCTCGCGCCGCCGCGTCTGGGCGTACCCGATGGCCCGCCGGAGGGTGTGGGGCCGGACCTCCGACTTGAGCAGGTAGTCGGTGGCGCCGGCGTCAATGCAGTCCATCGCCATCGCGTGATCCGGCGCGCCGGTCAGCACCACGATCGGGGTGAACTCGGTCCGCGCGCGCACCTGGCCAATCGTGTCCACCCCCTGCGCATCGGGGAGGCTCAGGTCCAGCAGCACCACGTCGTACTCCGGCATGCCCGCGGCGAAGCGCGCCAGCGCCGACGCGAGCCGGGTGTCATGGGTCACGGTGATCCGGCCCGGGGCGGTGCCGTCCGCGAGGTAGTCGCGGTACAACTCCGCCTCCGCCGCGTTGTCCTCCACCAGCAGCACCGCGGTGGACGGGGGCATCAGGCGCCTTCCCGCGGCGGCAGCCGCACGATGGTGAACCAGAAGCTCTCGACGGTGGCGACCACCTGCTGCAGCGCGGAGAGATTCACCGGCTTGGTCACGTAGCAGTTGGCGCCGGCCGCGTAGCTGCGGGCAATGTCCAGCTCGGCGTCGGAGGAGGTGAGCACCACCACCGGGATGGCGCGCAGCTCCGGGGTGGACTTGATGCGCGCCAGCACTTCGGCGCCCGGCCGGCGCGGCAGGTTGAGGTCCAGCAGCACCAGGTCGGGTCGGGGCGCCTCGCCGTAGGGCCCCTCCCGGCGCAGGAACCGCTCCGCCTCGATGCCGTCACGGGTGACCGACAGGTGCAGCAGCAGCCGGCTCTGCTCCAGCCGTTCCCGGATCAGGTCCACGTCGCCCTCGTTGTCCTCCACCAGCAGGACCTCGATCGGCCGGTAGTGCTCAGGCGGGCTGGTCATCGAGCGGCTCCCAGCTTGCGGGAAGGGTCCAGTCAGGGCGGGGGCGGCCGAAGAGGAAGCCCTGGGCAATGCAGCAGCCCGCGGCGCGGGCGGCCGCCAGCTGGCCCCGGTGCTCCACCCCCTCGGCCACCACGCCGATGCCGAGGCGCTCGCCGAGGTGGGCGATGGCCCGGAGGACGGCGGCACCCTCGGGGTCGTCGGGGGCGGCGGACACGATCCCGCGCGAGGCCTTGAGGGCGTCCACCCGGAAGCGCGCGAGCACGTCCCGGGAGGCGAAGCCGGTGCCGAAGCCCTTCACCGCGAGCCGTACGCCCAGCGCCTTGAGCTCGGTGAGGGCGAGGTTCAGGCGGTAGGTGTCGCGCATCAGGACCTGCTCGATGACTTCGAGCTCCAGCGCCTCCGGCGGGAGCCGGTGGGCGCCGAGCACGCTGCCGAGGTGGACCGCGAGGCCCGGCTCCTCGATCTGGCCCCGGGTCATGTTGAGCGCCAGGCGCAGGTCGGTCGCACCCCCGTCGCGCCAGGCCGCCAGCCGGCGGCAGCCCTCCTCCAGCGCCCAGTGCCCCACGGCGACCATGCCGCCGGACTCCTCCAGCAGCGGCACGAAGACCGCGGGGGGGATGAGCTCCTCGCCCCGGCGCCAGCGGAGCAGCGCCTCGAAGCCGACGAGCCGGTAACCGTCGAGCGACACCTGGGGCTGGAAGTGCAGCCCGAACTCGCCGCGCTTGAGCGCCACGTTCACGTCCACGCTCAGTGCGGCGTGGAGCAGGTCGCTGCTCCCCTGCGCCCCGTTGTAGCGCACCACCCGGTTGCGGCCGTTGCGCTTGGCCTGGTACAGCGCCCGGTCGGCGCACTTGATCAGCTCGGGGACGGTGCGCGCCGCCTCGGGATACTCCGCCACCCCGATGCTGCAGGCCATCTCGACCGGCGCGCCGTCGAGCAGCACCGGGTCCTGGAAGGCGGCCTGGATCCGCTGCTCCAGCCCCGCCAGGGCCTCGGAGCCGATCAGCTCGTCGGCGAGCACCGCGAACTCGTCGCCACCGAGGCGGGCCACGGTGTCGTACTCGCGGACCGCGTGCAGGATCCGGCGCCCGACCTCCTCCAGGAGCGTGTCCCCGGCGTCGTGGCCCAGGGTGTCGTTCACCTGCTTGAATCGGTCGAGGTCGAGGTACAGCACCGCGAACCGGGTCCCACGGCGGCGGGCCCGGGTCAGCGCCTGCGTCACCCGCTCGTGGAAGGTGGAGCGGTTGGCCAGGCCGGTGAGCGAGTCGAAGTGGGCCAGCCGCATCAGTCGCCGCTCGACCCGCTTCCGCTCCTGGGCGTGGCGCACCGCGCGCTGCACGCCGGCCGGGTCGAGCTGGCCCTTCACCAGGAAGTCCTGGGCGCCGAGCTGCACCGCCTGCTGGGCCAGGCTGTCGTCGGCCAGGCCGCTCACCACCAGGACCGGCGTCTCGGGCGCCGCGGCCTGCAACCGGGTGATGGCGTCGAAACCGCGGGCGTCGGGCAGCGCCAGGTCGGTGAGGATGGCGGCGAAGCCCTCCTCGTGCAGGTGTTCCAGGGCGGTGCGGAGCCGGGTGGCCACCACGAAGGCCGCCGGCGGGAAGTCGGCCGCGAGCAGCTCCTGCAGCAGCTCGGCGTCGGCGGCGTTGTCCTCGACGAGGAGGAGACGCGGGCCCTCCTGCGCCTCCACGCCGCGGCCGCCATCGGTGGTGCGCTGCTGGTGCAGGGCGAAGGCGCGCTGCAGGGTGCCGGCGAGCTCCTCTTCCTCCCACGGCTTGGCGATGATCGAGGCGATGGCGTTGTCCGCCAGGCGGCTGGCGCGGAGGTCCAGGTCCGGCATGCCGGTCACCAGCACGAAGGCCGTCGCCGGGCTCACCAGGCTGAGCCGCTCGATCAGTGCCAGCCCGTCGAGCCCGGGCATCCGCAGATCGGTCGCGACCACGGCGTAGAACCGGGTCCGGGCCAGCCGGATGGCCTCCGCGCCCGAAGTGGCGAGGTCGGTCTCGAAGCCGAGCCGCCGGGCCGAGCGGCTGAAGGCCACGCCGACCTCGGCCTCGTCGTCCACATAGAGGATGCGGTGGATGGGATCCGGCGTGCTCATGTCGGGGCCTCCACTCCGGCCCCGACGGCGACCCGCACCTCCGGGGTCGGCGCGTCGGTGGCGTGCAGGGTGAACCCGAAGCGGGTGCCGGCGGCCAGGGCGTCCTCCACCCAGATGCGGCCGCCGTGCCGCTCCACGATGCGCTGGGCGATCGCGAGGCCGATCCCGCTGCCGGCGTACTCGTCCCGCGCATGCAGCCGCTGGAACATGCCGAACACCCGCTCCCGGAACTCGGGCTCGATGCCGATGCCGTTGTCCGTCACGCTGATGCGCCAGCAGGCGCCGTCCCGTTCCGCCTCGATGCAGATGAGCGGCGGAGCGCTGCTGCGGAACTTGAGCGCGTTGCCGAGCAGGTTCTGCAGCAGCTGCCGCAACTGCCCCGGATCGGCCCACACCTCCGGCAGCGGCCCCACCCGGATCTCGGCCCCGGTCTCCTCGATGACGCGGCCCAGGTCCCGCGTCACGGTCGTCAGCGCCGTCCCCATGGCGGTCGGGACCAGCGGCTTGCCCTGCGCATCCACCCGGGCATAGGCAAGCAGGTCCCGCACCAGTTCCTGCATCCGCTCGGCGCCGTCCACGATGAAGTGGATGTAGCGCGCGCCCTTCTCGTCCACCTGCCCGCCGTACTTCTCGGCAAACAGCTGGGTGAAGCTCGCCACCATGCGGAGCGGCTCCTGCAGGTCGTGCGAGGCGACGTAGGCAAATTGCGCCAGCTCCCGGTTGGACCGCTCCAGCTCCCGCTGGTGCCGCGCCAGGGCCTCCTCCGTCTGGACCCGCTCGGTGATGTCCACCACCACCGCCAGGACCGCGAGCTCGTGACCGATCCGCAGCGGCGTCAGCCCGATCTCGGCGGGGAACCGGCTGCCGTCGCGCCGCCGCGCGAACAGCGGCCGCCCGCTCCCCATCGCCCGCCGGGTGGGCTGGGCCACGAAGCCCGCCCGGCGCTCGGCGTGCTCCCCCCGCGGCCCTTCCGGTACCAGTAGGTCCACCGGCTGCCCCACCAGCTCCCCCCGGGGCCAGCCGAACTGCCGCTCCGCCTCGCTGTTCACCAGGCGGATGGTGCCGTCCCGGGCGACCAGCACCATGCCGGTGGGACTGGCCTCCACCACCAGCCGGAACTGTTCCTCCGCCTGCCGCCGCGCGGTGACGTCGGTGATCGTGAGCACGCCGAGCCGCCGGCCCCCCGGCTCCACCACCGTGGTGCCGCCGTAGCTGAAGATCCGCTCCCAGTCCCGGTCCACCCGGGACAGCCGGAGGTCCCAGTCGCGGAACGTTTCGCCCCGGAAGACGCGGTTGAGGGGCCACTCGTCGAAGGGGAGGGACACACCGTCCGGGGTGGCCAGGCGGAACATCGACTGGAACTCCGGCAGGCGGCGCAGCCCCTCGGCCAGGTCGGTGAAGTCGTGCATCGCGAGCCCGGCGCGGTTCCAGTGCAGCAGGGCCCCGTCCATGTCGGCGACGACGACGCCCTCCGTGAGGTTCTCCAGGACGGTCTGCAGGCGCTCCTCGCTTTCCCGCAGCAGCCGCTCGGCGCGCTTGCGGGCGGTGATGTCCCGGCCGATCGCCGCGACGCCCTCGCGCCGGTCGGGGCCCGTGCCGATCGGCGACAGCGAGACCGACACGTCGAGCCGGCGGCCGTCGCGCGTCAGTCGCTGGGTCTCGAGGTGCGCCACCCGGTCGCCCCGGCGCATCCGCGCCAGGAGCCCGTCCAGCTCCTCGCGCCGGTCGGCCGGCACGATACGGGAGATGTGCTCGCCGATGATCTCCGCCGCACGGAAGCCGTACATCTCCTCTGCCGCCCGGTTCCAGGAGCGGATGATGCCGTCGAGGCTCTTGGTCAGGATGGCGTCCTCGGAGGTCTCCACCACCTGGGACAGCAGCCGCCAGCGCTCCGCCGCCTCGCGGGCGCGGTCCTCCGCGGCGCGGCGCTCCTGGTCGGCGGCATTCACCTGCCGGGCCGCGACCGCGAGCACCACGGCGAGCATCGCGACGATGGCGAGCATCAGGATGGCCAGGCCGACCGTCGGGTCGTAGTACCCGGCCTGCTGCCCTCGCAGCATCAGCCACGCCATGACGAAGCTCGCCAGCAGTGCCGCCGGCAAGACCAGGCGCACCATGCGGCCGCCGTCGAAGCCGCTGGTCCAGGTCGCCGCCACCCCCCGGCCGGGGGTGGCGGCCAGGGTGCCCAGGGCCAGCCCCGTGATCAGCAGCGCAGTGTGGATCGCCATGCTGCCGTACGGCGAGAAGTGGTACAGCTCCCGCTGGTTGAAGAGGTATCCCTCGAGTGCCAGCGCCCCGATGCCCAGCGCCCCGAGGGTCACGGCCTGTCCCAGATGGTGCCACCAGCCCGGCCGGACCCGCAGGGACAACAACCCGATCGCGAGGAGGGTGACGCTCCAGGCGGTGCCCCCCGACATCCGGCCGGGGAAGGTGCCCCCGGCCGCCTCGACGGCCGCGGGGAAGAGCAGGGTATCGAGGAACAGCGGGGCGCCCCGGAAGGTGGCCACACTGGCGAGCAGCCCCACCAGCAGCGCGACCCCCGCCGTCGCCAGCCCGGCGTGCCGTCGTGCCGGGGTGGGCGGCACGAGCTGGAGCAGCAGGCTGGCGCCAAGCAGCCCGAAGCTCAGCGCGGTCATCGGCTTCATGCTGGCCCAGCCGGGCACCAGCGTGGTGAGGCCACCCAGCCCCAGCGCCCAGCCGAGCAGCACCAGCTCGGCGACGGCCAGCGCCAGGCCCCCGGACGCGAACGCGAGGCGCCGCGCATGACGCGCCGCCGTGGGGTCCTGGGGCGGCCGGTGGAACGAGGCGGAGGGTTGGGGCGGGAGGGGCGGCAACACTCCCGGGGTGGTCATGGTTCCCCCCGATCTCCCCGGGGACGGACCACGGTCTGTGTCAAATCAAGGCGGGGAGGGTGGGGTGCAAGCCGGAGGCCGCACCGTCGGCCGCACGACGGGAGGGAGCGGGAGCTGCACCAGCGGCCTGCCTGGCACAGCGGCAGGACGGCACTGCGATCCATGCGGGAGTTCCAGGGAGCGCCCAAGGGGGAGGCGTCCCGCGACCAGCAACGGCCTGCGTCGTTACGCCAGGCCGCTCCAACATACCCACGGCAACATGGGGCCAGCTACCAAGAAAAATACGGGAACTTTTGTCGGATTGTCAAGCGCGCAGGGGCTGTATCATGTTCAGGAAGAATACTTTAGGCGATCCTGCCTGACTGGGCCTGGCGCCGGTGTCGCCGGGGCCGTCCCGCGCTGGCGCCAGGCCCCCGGGGCCACACCGGTGGCCTTCTTGAAGGCCCGGCTGAAGGCGGCCTCCGAGTCGTAGCCGACTTCCGCGGCCACTGCCGCCAGCTTGGTGTCCGACTGGCGCAGCCGCGAGGCCGCCAGCTGCATGCGCCACTCGGTGAGGTACTGCATCGGCGGGATGCCCACCAGCAGGGCGAACCGCTCCGCCAGGCTGGAGCGCGAGGCGTGCGAGGCCCCCGCGAGGTCCTGCAGGGTCCACCGCCGCGCCGGCTCGGCGTGGAGCAGCGCGACGGCGCGGCCCACGATCGGGTCCCGGAGGCCGGCCAGCCAGCCGCCCTGGCCCTCCGGCAGCGCCTCGAGGTGCCGCCGGAGCACCTCGATGAACATCAGTTCGGCGAGCCGGGTGAGCATGGACTCGGCGCCGGCGCGGCCCGCCCGGGCCTCCTCGACCACCTGGCGGGCGAAGGTCCCCACGAGTCCGTCCTGCAGCCCGCGCAGCACCAGCTGCCGCGGGAGCGCGGCACACAGCGGGTTGAAGGGTGTCACGTCGCAGCCGAAGAAGCCGCATACCATGCGCGCGACCGGCCCGCCGGCCGCGCCGTACTCGGCATCGGCGGGGAAGCGGGGCACCCGGGTGACCGCCACCGGGGTGACTGGCGTCTCCGGCTGGCTGCTCATCAGGTGGGAGTCGCCCTGGGGGAAGAGGATCACGTCGCCCGCATCCAGCCGGGCCAGCGCGCCCTCGGGGAGTCCGCCCCAGCAGTGGCCCTCGAGCAGCACGTGATACGGAATCACGTGGGCGGAGCCGGGCAGGATGCGCGGCATGAGGTCCCGCCCCGCCGGGGCGCGCACCGCCCAGTCTCCGGCCGCGATCGCCTGGAAGAAGTGCGCCCCGTTGAGCCGCACCGCGCGCAGCACGTCCGACAGCGGATCCATGGAGCCTCCGTGGGTGGAACGCCGGACGCCGGGGCATGCCGCCCGGACGCCGGGGCAGGTCGCGCGGGCTACGGACGCATCGCAAGCAACTCAGGACGCCTGGTCATTCAACCGGCGCGGTGCCGGGCCTATCCTGGAGCCGTTCGCTGTGACCCCTCAACCGTGCTCCAGGAGCCGTCCCGATGACCCCCTCATCCACCGCCCGCAGCAGCGGCTCGCGGCCCGTCCCGATCGTGGCGCAGGACCCCGATCCCCTTACCACCCGCACCCGCGCGGTGTGGACCGCCGGCGACTTTGAACATATCGCCGCCAGCTACCGCCCGGGGGCGGAGGCGTTCGTGGCCCGGCTGGGCCTGCAGCCGGGGGAGCGGGTGCTCGACGTCGCCTGCGGCACCGGCAACCTCACCCTGCCCGCCGCGCGGGGTGGGGCGGAGGTCACCGGGCTCGACATCGCGGCGAACCTCCTGGTGACCGCCCGGGCGCGCGCCGCGGTGGAGGGGCTCACCCTGCGGCTCGACGAGGGCAACGCGGAGGCGCTGCCCTACGACGACGGGGCGTTCGACACCGTCATCTCGATGTTCGGCGCGATGTTCGCGCCCCGGCCGGAGCGGGTGGCTGCCGAACTGCTGCGGGTGGTGCGGCCCGGGGGGCGGATCGTGATGGCCAACTGGACCCCGGACTGCTTCATCGGCGACATGCTCCGGGCGCACACCGCCCTGGTGCCGCCGCCCTCGGGCGTGCCGAGCACCCTGCTCTGGGGTGACGACACGGCGGTGCGCGAGCGGTTCGCCGGCGCGGCCCAGGTGACGCTGACCCGGCGGGTGATCGGGTTCACCTTCCCCGTGGCGCCCGCCGGCGTCGCTGAACTGTTCCGCCGCTGGTACGGGCCGACGGTGCGCACCTTCGAGGCCCTCGACGCCGAGGGCCGGGCCCGCCTGATGGAGTCGCTCACCACGCTGTGGGCGGGGCAGAACCAGGCGACCGACGGCGGCACCCGCGTGGAGTCGGCCTACCTCGAGGTGGAGGTGCGGCGCTAGGCGCGGTGGCGGGAGGCGCCCGTCGGGGGCCACCGGGGTATCTTGCAGGACAGGGACCCCCATGGCCACGGCACTACCCACGTACCCGGCGGGCGCCGCGCCCGGTTCGGAGCAGCCCCACCGCGCCGCGCGGCGGGGCAAGGCGGGGTTCATGCTCGCGGCCGGTGTCCTGGTGCTGCTGGCGCACGGGGTGGACATCATCCAGGCCGGCGGCACCAACTGGCCGGCCTTCGGTGTCCGGTTCGCCTGGGGGACCCTGCTGGTGCTCGAGGCACTCGCCCTCCGCACCGGCCACCGGGAACTGATCCGGTTCATGAGCGCCCTGGGCGCCTTCGGCACCGCCCTGCTGTACCTGGTGCTGCTGCAGGTGACCGGGCGCTCCGCCTCGCCGCTGTTCTCCTTCTCTTATGTACTGGTGATCATCCTCCCCCTCGCCCTGGTCGAGATGCACGGCGTGGCGCTGGCCAGCGCGGGGCTCCTGCTGCTCGGGACCTGGGCGATGCTGTGGGGCGATGGCACCACGCCGCCGGACCTGCTGGGGTGGATCCACGTCGGGCTGGTGGCGTTCGCGGTGGGCTGGCTGCTCGCGACGGCCTTCCGACGGATGCACCGGGCACGCCAGCGGGCGATGCTGCAGCTGCAGGACGCCGCCGAGGCCAACGCCCGGCTGGTGACGGATCTGCGGGCGGCGATCGCCAATGTCCGCACCCTCAGCGGCCTGCTGCCGATCTGCGCCCACTGCAAGCGCATCCGGAACGACGGCGGGTACTGGGAGCAGCTCGAGGGCTACATCGCCGAGCACAGCCAGGCCCAGTTCAGCCACGGGCTCTGCCCCGAGTGCCTCCGGACCCACTACCCCGAGGAGTCCCGGGGCCTGCTTGCCGAGTAGCCGGCGCGCAGGGTTGCCGCGGCCCGCGGCCGCATCGAAGTTTGGGACTCCGGAACTCCCTCTCCCCTCCGCGGATTCCCCCATGTCCCTCGACCGTCGCCAGTTCGCCGCCCTGCTCGCCGGTGCCGTGGGCGTCAGCGCCCTTCCGCTGCCGGCCACCGCCCGGCCGTCCGCCCCGCCCGCCGATCCCTGCAGCCTGCCCGGCGCGATCACGGGGCTCGCCCCGATGACCGCCGGCATCACTCCCATCACCGCGGAGGAACGCCGGGCGCGCATGGACAAGGCCCGCCGCCTGATGGGGGAAGAGGGCCTTGGCGCACTGCTGATCGAGCCGGGCACCGCCATGAGCTACTTCACCGGCATGGGGTGGGGCCTCTCGGAACGGCCCTTCGTCGCGGTGCTGCCGGCGCGCGGCGACCTCGCCTTCGTCTGCCCCGGGTTCGAGGAGGCGCGGGCGCGGGAACGGATCCAGTTCACCGACGACGTCCGGGTGTGGCAGGAGGACGAGAGTCCCTACGCGGTGATCGCGGGGATCCTGCGCGACCGCGGGGTCACCACCGGCCGGGTGGGGGTGGAGGAGCGCTGCCGGTTCTTCGTGGCCGACGGGGTGGCGCAGGCCGCCCCCGCCGTGCAGCTGACGGGGGCCGTCGGGGTCACGGCCGGCTGCCGGATGTTCAAGTCGGCGGCCGAGCTGGCGCTGATGCAGCGGGCCAGCGACATCACTGTCGCGGCGATGCGGGCCACCTTCCCGCTGCTCCGGGAGGGGATGACCCAGTACGACCTCATGGAGCTGCAGTCGGCCGCCCTCACCCGGCTCGGCGGGCGCGATCCGTGGGTGCTGGTCGGCTTCGGCGAGGCCTCCGCCTTCCCCCACGGCACCGTGCGGCCGCAGCGGCTCCGCGAGGGCGACATCGTCCTCATGGACACCGGCTGTGAGGTCGAGGGCTACCAGTCCGACATCACCCGCACCACCGTCTTCGGCCGGCCCACCGCCCGGCAGACGGACGTCTGGAACCTCGAGAAGCGAGCCCAGGACGCCGCCCTCCAGGCGGCACAGGTGGGCGCCACCTGCGGCGCGGTGGACGCCGCGGCCCGGAAGGTGATCACCGACGCCGGCTTCGGGCCGGGCTACCAGGTTCCCGGGCTGCCGCACCGGACCGGGCACGGCATCGGGATGGACGGGCACGAGTGGACCAACTTCGTGAAGGACAACCCGGCACGGATCGCGCCCGGGATGTGCTTCAGCGACGAGCCGACGATCTCCATCTACGGGGAGTTCGGGGTGCGGCTGGAGGACTGCCTCTACATCACGGAGGCGGGGCCGCGCTTCTTCTCGCCGGCGAGCCCGGCGGTGGACCGGCCCTTCCCCTGACCGGTGCTCAGCGGGCGCCGGGGTCCGGCAGCCCGTCCAGCACCTCGGCCAGGGCCTCGAGGGTCACCGGCTTGCCGAGGTGCTGGTCCATCCCGCTGGCGAGGCAGGCCTCGCGGTCTTCCGCCAGCGCGTTGGCGGTGAGGGCGATGATCGGGACCCGGGCGCCGTCGCCCTCCCGCCGCCGGATCTCGCGGGTGGCGCCGAAGCCGTCGAGCCCCGGCATCGCGCAATCCATGAAGACCACGTCGAAGCGGCCCAGCGCCCAGCGGTCGAGCGCCTCCTGGCCGTCGGCCGCCACCATCACCTCGCAGCCCAGCCGCCGCAGCATCCGCCCCGCGACCTTCTGGTTCACCACGTTGTCCTCCACCAGCAGCACCCGGCGCCGCGGCCGCACCCGCTCCATGACCTCCCCGAGCGGCGGGGCGGTCACCGGCGCGTCCGGCAGCAGCGGCAGCGCGAGCTCCACCCAGAAGGTGGCGCCCTCCCCCGGTCGGCTCTCCACGCCGATCTGCCCGCTCATCAGCTCCACCAGGTGGCGGCAGATGGCGAGCCCGAGGCCGGTGCCGCCGTACTTGCGGGTGGTCGAGGCGTCGGCCTGGGTGAAGGAGGTGAAGAGCCGCGCCTGCGTCGCCTGGGTGATGCCGATCCCGGTGTCGGTCACGGTCAGCCGGAGCTGCGCCACCCCACCGGCCGCGCGGCCGGTGACGCCGACCGCCACCCGGCCGTCGTCGGTGAACTTGATCCCGTTGGCAATGAGGTTGAGCACGACCTGCCGCAGCCGGCCGGCGTCGCCGACGAGGTAGCGCGGCGCATCCGCGGCGTAGTCGAGCATGAGGCCGAGGCCGCGGCTGTCGGCCGCCGCCCGCTGCAGGTCCACCGCGTCCTGCAGGGTGGCGTGCAGGTCGAAGGGTTGCGGATCCAGCGCGAGCCGCCCGGCCTCGGCCTTGGAGAAGTCGAGGATGTCGTTGATGATCGTGAGCAGGGCGCGCCCGGAGGTGTGCAGGGTGCGCACCATGTCGTCCTGCTCCGGGGAGAGCCCGGTGTCGCGCAGCAGGTCCGCCATGCCGAGCACCCCGTTCATCGGGGTGCGCAGCTCGTGGCTCATGGTGGCGAGGAACTCCGCCTTGGTGCGGGCGCCGGCCTCGGCGCGGTCGCGCGCCGCCACCAGCTCCGCCGCCTGCGCGGCCAGCTGCCGCTGCGCCGCCTCCACCGTCTCCAGGTGCCGCCGCTGCGCCGCCTCCGCCGCGCGCCGCTCGGTGACGTCCCGCAGGACGGCGGTGTGCAGCAGGCGGTCGCCCAGCCACATCGGCGTGAGGACCACCTCGAGCGGCACCTCGCGCCCCTCGGGGCGGAGGCCCCGGAGCGCGCGGGCGGGGGGCCGGCCGGTGGCCGCTTCCGGAACGCCGGCCGCGAGCAGTGTCCGCACGCCCGGGATGAACAACTCCGCGTCGAGCCCCACGAGGCTGCCCTCGGGGTAGCCGAGGAGGCGATAGGCGGCGGGATTGGCGGATTCGACCTGGCCCTCGGCATCGAGGCTCACCAGTCCGTCAGCCATGGACTGCAGCACCGCGGTGTGGCGGATGCCGCTCTCGAGCAGGGACTCGGTGGTGGTGGCGAGGCGCTGGTCCACCATGGTGCCGATGATCGTCACCGCCAGCAGGAAGCAGACGAAGGCCGCGATGATGGCGCCGAGGTGATGCGCGGGGAAGGCGCTCCCGGCCGCCGGGGCGCCCGGCAGCCGCTCGAACCGCGCGGCCGCCATTGCGGTGTAGTGCATGCCGGCCACCGCCAGGCCCAGCGTCACGGCGGCGGCGGCGTGTCGGAGGGTGCGATTGCCGGCGCGACGGGTGGCGAACCGGACCAGCAGCGCCACCGTCGCCAGGACGTGGGCCACCCCGACCGAGAGCAGGAAGAGCGGCAGGTCGTAGCTCAGCCGCAGGTTGGCCCGGATGGCCTCCATGCCGGCGTAATGCATGGTGCCGATGCCGAGCGCCATGAGGAGGCCGCCGAGCACCAGGCGCCCCGCGCCCGGGCGGGGGGAGCTCATCACCCGGAGCGCCACGCCGCAACCGAAGATGGCGGGCAGCATCGAGGCGAGGGTCACGGGCAGGCTGTAACCGACGGGCAGCGGCAGCGAGAACGCCAGCATGCCGAGGAAGTGCATGGCCCACACCCCGCCGCCCATCGTCACGGCGCCGACCACGAGCCAGGCGGTGCGGGCCGGCGGCCGCCGGCTGGCGGTGATGCGGTCCACCACGGCGAGCGCGACGAGCGCCGACAAGACCGCGATGCCGATCGAGAGCAGCATCAGCGGAACCGAGTGGTGCCCGTGCAGCAGGTTGGCCTGATCGGTGACCGGCCGGAAGCGCCAGAACTCCACGCGGCCGCGGCTCCTGGGGTGCGGGGAAATCACCGGCGCGTTGGGGGAAGGCCGGTGTTCCCGAGTATCGTCACCGGGATGCAAGGCGTTGAGCCGACGGGTTTTCGCCATGCCCGGAGTGCCCGTCTCCCGGTCACCCGCCAGCATGGCGCTGGCGGTTGCGTCCCGGGCGCGGGCCGGGGTAGCCTTGGGCGCCCGACGATGCCGCGGGATCGTCCACCCACCGGACCTTGTGCTCTCCCATGCCTGAATCCGAGACTCACCGCGCGATCGACGCCGTCTGGCGGATGGAGGCGGCGCGGGTGATCGCGAGCCTCGCCCGGATGGTCGGGGACGTGGGCACGGCCGAGGAGCTGGCCCAGGAGGCCCTGCTCGCGGCGCTGGAGCAGTGGCCGAAGGACGGGGTGCCCAGGAACCCGGGCGCCTGGCTGATGACCACCGCCCGCCGGCGCGCGCTGGACCAGTTCCGCCGCCACAAGATGATGGACCGCAAGCACGAGGAGCTGGGGCACGAGCTCCTCGACCGGCAGGAGCAGGCGGAGCCGGCGCTGCACGCGGCGCTCGACGACGACATCGGCGACGACCTGCTGCGCCTCATCTTCACCGCCTGCCACCCGGTGCTGCCGCGCGAGGGACGGGCCGCGCTCGCCCTCCGGGTGCTCGGCGGGCTGACGACGGGGGAGATTGCCCGTGCGTTCCTGGTCGCGGAGCCCACGATGGCCCAGCGCATCGTGCGCGCCAAGCGCACCCTGGCGGACGCCAGGGTGGCGTTCGAGGTGCCCCGGGGCCCCGATCGCGCGGCGCGGCTGGAGTCGGTGCTCGGCGTCATCTACCTCATCTTTAACGAGGGCTACTCCGCGACCGCCGGTGAGGACCTGATCCGCCCCGCGCTGTGCGAGGAGGCGCTGCGGCTCGGCCGGATCCTCGCGGAGCTGGCACCCGAGGAGGGCGAGGTCCACGGCCTGGTGGCGTTGCTGGAGATCCAGGCCTCGCGCAGCCGGGCGCGCACCGGCCCCGACGGTGCCTCGATCCTGCTGGCGGACCAGGACCGCGCCCGCTGGGACCAGTTGCTCATCCGGCGCGGGCTCGCGGCGCTGGACCGCGCCACCGCGCTGGGCGGGGCGCCGGGCCCGTACGCGCTGCAGGCGGCGATCGCCGCCTGCCACGCGCGCGCGCCCTCGCTCGCGGAGACCGACTGGGCGCGGATCGCGGCGCTCTACGCCCAGCTGGGTGAGTTGCTCGGGTCGCCGGTGGTGGAGCTCAATCGTGCCGTGGCCGTGGGCATGGCGGAGGGCCCGGCGGCAGGGCTGGCGCTGGTGGATGCCCTCGTCGCGGGCGGAGCGCTCGAGGGGTACCACCTGCTGCCGGCGGTGCGGGGGGACCTGCTGGAGCGGCTGGGGCGGGGGAACGAGGCCGAGGCGGAGTTCCGCCGGGCGGCGGCGGGTACCCGGAATGCCCGGGAACGCGACACGCTGCTGGGGCGGGCGGCGCGCGCCGCCGCGGATGTCGATCCGGCGGGCGGGCGATCGACGCAGGGATAACACCGGCCGTGGTCCGGGACATCCGGGCGGTCCGGTGCTCACTCAGACGCGGGAGCATGGACGATGCGCGTGATGGTCATGGTGAAGGCGACCGAGGACTCCGAGGCCGGCGTGATGCCGACGGCGGAGCTGATCGAGGCGATGATGAAGTTCAACGAGCAGCTGGTACAGGCCGGCGTGATGCTGGCGGGCGACGGCCTCAAGCCCAGCCGGGCAGGGAAGCGGGTCCAGTTCGCTGGGAAGCACCGCACCGTGGTGGACGGTCCCTTCGCCGAGACCAAGGAGCTGGTCGCGGGCTACTGGCTGTGGGAGGTGAAGTCGCTGGAGGAGGCGGTCGCGTGGGTGAAGCGCTGTCCCAACCCGATGCCGGGGCCGTCGGAGATCGAGATCCGGCCGCTGGTCGGGCCGGAGGACTTCGGGGAGGCGATGACGCCGGAGATGGTGGAGCTGGAGAAGCGCCTGTGGGAGCAGGCCAGGCGGAACGGCTAGGCGGTCAGGCCACCTGCGCCTCGGCCCGCAGCGCGGGCTCCGGGTGGGCGACGGGGGGCGCGGCTCCGGCCCGCAGCCGGAGCCCCGCCTCGTGCAGGAAGTGGAACCCGAGGTTGATCAGGAGCACCCCGCTGACGGCGATCGCCAGGCCGATCAGCCCCAGCCGCGCCCACTCCTCCACCACCGTCCAGATGAACTGGCCGATGCAGAGGATGGCCACGACGATCAGGGTCGGGGTGCGGCCGATCTTGTCCACCACGAAGGCGCCGAACGGCGCGCCCAGCGCCACCACCGGCGCCGCCGCGATCCAGTTGCCGAAGGTCTCGGGGTTCAGCGTGCCCTGCAGGTTGCGGGTCGCGATGCCGACCAGCGAAGTGAACGCCATCAGGATGACCGAGGTCGGGACGCCGACCTTGAGGTCGGTGCGGACCAGGGTGACCAGCACGGCGTAGATCATCATGTCGATGCCGACGCCGGTGAGCGCGGCGCAGAAGGCCCCGCCGAACAGGCCCACCAGGAGGCCCGAGGCACGGTGGAACCGCATCGGGAGGTTGGTCATCCCCTCCAGCTGCGCGATCTCGCGCAGCTTCACCAGGGTCATCATGGCGAAGCTGGCCCAGATCACGGCGAACAGCACCTTCACCACCAGCCCCGACACCAGCGGCGCCACGAAGATCAACCCCAGCGGAGTACCGATCAGTGAGCCGAGCATGGCCCAGCGGAGCATCGGCCAGGCGACCGGCTGCCGCCGGGCGATGATGAAGATGCTGGCGCTGGTCATGCCGATGGACTGCACCGCAAACCCGAAGTCCCGCCCCAGCGCCGCCGGCCCGTGGAACAGGAGTACCAGCACCGGGAAGCCCACCGTGCCGCCGCCCATCGGGGTGGAACCGGCAAAGTAGGATCCCGCCGCCATCGCCACCGCGATGGGCCAGTGCGCCTCCGCCAGCTGCAGGTAGCCCCGGCCGAACACCAGGTACAGCCACGCGCCATAGAAGGCCGCGAGCCAGACCAGGAAGATCCAGAGCAGGTTCCGCGTGGGTGCCGGGCTGCGCGGCAGCTGCAAGGTGCCTCCAGCGCCCCTGTCGAATCAGGGGTGTTGAGCCGGCGCATCAGGTCCGGCGGGTATCGGCGGCTTTTCGGGGGTTCCGGGGCCGGTGGGGGCCGTTCCCGGGCTGCGGGATCAGGATGTCGCAACATAGGGGCCAGTGCGTCGGGGGGAAGACGCGGGCCCGGGGTCGGGGCCACGGCGGGCGGCCGTCCGGGCCTGACGATGGCGGAGCGGGTGGCCCGGGCGCAGGGGTGACATCGGGAGCCCATCGGCCCATCTTGCGCGAGTCTTCCTTCACCTGACCTGGAGCCGTCGTGGGGCCCGAGCCTCTCGGGCAGCGCCGCCTGATCGTGGACGCCGTGGTCCTCGGTGTCGCCGGGGCGGTCGCTGCCCAGCTGTTTTCCCTCCTGTTGCGCGGCACGAGCGCGCTCTTCCTCACCAGCATTGCGCACTACGTGCCGCCGGGGCTCACCGGCGAGGGCGGCGCCCCCAGCGAGGTGATCGGCCGCTTCGGGCTGTGGCTGATCCCGGTGGTCACCACCCTGGGCGGGCTCATCGTGGGGCTCATCGTCACCCGGTTCGCACCGGAGGCGGAGGGGCACGGCACCGACACCGCGGTGCGCGCGTTCCACCGGGCGCAGGGGCAGCTCCGGGCCCGGGTGCCGCCGGTGAAGCTGGTCGCCTCCGCCATCACCATCGGCTCCGGCGGTGCGGCGGGCCGCGAGGGCCCGATCGCGCTGGTCTCCGCCGGCGTGGGATCGTGGTACGCCGACCTGTTCAACCGGGGCGACGAACAGCGCCGCCTGCTCATGCTCACCGGCATGGCGGCGGGCCTGGCGGCGGTGTTCCGCTCGCCGGTGGGGACGGCGCTCTTCGCCATCGAGGTGCTGTACGCCGACATGGAGTTCGAGGCCAGCGCGCTGTTCGCCACCATGCTCGCCTCCATCGTGGCCTACGCGGTGAACGGGCTCTTCGCCGGCTACCAGCCGCTCTTCCGGGTGCCGCAAAGCATCGGCCTGCTCACGCCGCTGCAGAACGGCTGGTTCATCATCCTGGGTGGCGCCGCCGGGGTCATGGGGGCGGCGCTGCCGATGCTCTTCTACCGGGTCCGGGAGGACTTCCGCGCGCTGAAGATCCGGCCCGAGCTCAAGCCGGCGCTGGGCGGGCTGGTCACCGGGCTCATCGCCCTGGCCGTGCCGCAGGTGATCGGCGGCGGCTACGGCTGGGTGCAGGCGGCGATCGACGGCCGGCTGGGCCTCTGGCTGCTGCTGGTGCTGGTGGTGGCGAAGCCGGTGGCGCTCAGCTTCACGGTGGCCTCGGGCGGCTCCGGCGGCGTGTTCGCGCCCTCGCTGTACATCGGGGCGATGCTCGGGGCGCTGCTCGCCGCGGTGGTGCACCTGCCGGCGGCGCCATTCGTGATCGTGGGGATGGCCGCGGTCTTCGCGGGGGCGGCCCGGGTCCCGATGGCCACGCTGATGATGGTCACCGAGATGACCGGCGGCTACACCCTGCTGGTGCCCTCGGCACTGGCGGTGATGGTGGCGTACGTGGTGCAGCGGCGGCTGGTGGCGGGCCGGCGGTTCGGGCGGCTGTACGAGGCCCAGGTGCCGCGCCGGGCCGACTCGCCGGCGCACCACTCCGAGCACCTGCGGATCGCGCTGGACCTGCTGCAGCAGCGGCAGGTGATCAACCCCGGGACCATGGGCCGGCTGGACCTGCTGGGCCTGCTGCGCTCCGGCATTCCCGTGGAGCTGCCGGGCGGCCGCCGGCTCACCATCAGTGTGCTCAAGCCGGGCAGCCCCTGCGTGGGGCAGCCCGCCGCGGCCAGCGCGCTCACCGCCGACGGCGAGACCACGCTCTTCGCGATCATCCGCGGCGAGCACATGCTCGGCCCGCGGGCCGACCTCACCCTCGCCGCCGGCGACCGGCTGCTGCTGCTCACCTCGGCCGAGGCGCTCACCCGGCTCGCGCCCCACCTGGAGCCGTGGTAGGGCCGGGGGCTCAGCCCTCGCGGCCCAGCGACCCCTCCAGCGCCCCCCGGCAGTTGCGCGCCACCCTGAGCCGGGTGCCATCGGCCAGCACCGCCACCAGGGCACCGCGGAAGTAGGGCTGCAGCTCCCGGATCCGCCCCAGCCGCACGATCGTGGAGCGGTGGATCCGCAGGAACTCCCGCGGGTCGAGGCGTGACGCCACCTCCTTCATTGTCTGGCGCAGCAGGTGAACTTCGGGCCCCGCGTGGATCCGGAGGTAGTCGCCGCGGGCCTCGATCCAGTCCACCTGCGCCACCGGCACGATGCGGCTCCGCCCGCCGTCGGGGATCACCAGCCGCTCCAGCCAGCGCGGGGCCGCCACCCCCGCCGACCAGTCGGCCAGCAGGCCCAGCAGCGGCGCCGCCAGCCGGCCCAGTTCGCCCAGCCGCACCCGCTGCTTGGCCCGCGCCAGCGCCTGGTAGAAGCGGCCGTCGGGGAAGGGCTTGAGCAGGTAATCCACGGCGTGCAGCTCGAAGGCCCGCAGCGCATGCTGGTCGTACGCGGTGACGAACACCACCACCGGCAGCTCCTCCTCCGCCAGCGCCGCCAGCACCGCGAGCCCGTCCATCGCCGGCATCTGGATGTCGAGCAGCACCAGCGCCGGCCGGTCGCGCCGGATGCGCTCCAGGGCCTCGGCGCCGTCGCCGCAGTCTCCCACGAGCTCGATCTCCGGATCGGCGCGCAGCAGCAGCCGGAGCAGGTCGCGGGCCGCCAGTTCGTCGTCCACTACCAGGGTGCGGATCGGCGCGCTCACCCGTCGCCCCCCGCACGCCACGGCAGGGAGACCCGTACCTCGTGCCCGCGCGGCGCCATCGCCAGCAGCACCAGCTGTCCGTCCTCGCCATACAGCCGCGCCAGCCGGGCGCGGGTGTTCGCCAGCCCGATACCGCCGCCGGTGTCCGGGGCCGGGGCGGGAGCGGTGCCGTCGTCGGCCACGCTGAGGCAGAGGTAGCTGCCCGCGCGCGCCGCCGCGACCCGCACCGTGCAGGGCCCCGGCGTAGGCGCCACCCCGTGGCGGATGGCGTTCTCCACCAGCGGCTGCAGCACCAGCCGGGGCACCCGCGCGTCCAGCACCGCCGGCTCGGCGGCGACTTCAACCCGCAGCCGGTCGCGGAAGCGCACCTGCTCGATCTCCAGGTAGGCGCGGGCGAAGTCCAGCTCCTCGCGCAGGAGCACCTCCTGCGCCGGGGCCCGGTCGAGCACCCGGCGGAGCAGGTCGCCCAGCCCGGTGACCACCCGCACCGCGGCGTCGCGGTCGCCGGTGCGCACCAGCGCGGAGACGGTGTGCAGCGCATTGAAGACGAAGTGCGGCTGCAGCTGCATCTCCAGCGCCCGCAGCTCGGCCCGGGCGAGCTGGGTCTCGAGCTGCGCGGTGGCGAGCTCCCGGGTGCGGAACTGCTCCCGGTGCCGCGCCAGCACGCTCACGCTCAGGATGGCGGCGTAGAGCATCGTGTCCGCCAGGACCCAGCCGACGAACAGCTGGGCCGCGCGGTAGGCGGTGGGGACCGGCGTGGGCGGCGGCGGGAGGTGCGGCAGGGCCAGGTACGCGTACCCGGCGTTGAGGGTCAGGGCCAGCAGGACGGCGGCGCTGACGTGCACCGCCAGGCTCAGCCCCACCCGGCCGCGCTCGAACGGGAACCGGCGCCCGAGCCAGATCACGCCGGGCGTGGCGGCGGCCCAGGCCATCGCCAGTCCCATCTGGATCAGGAACGAGACATGCCAGGGCGGGGCGCTGCCCCGGGCCAGCAGCGCCGCGGCGTGCTGCTGCCCCGTCCCCACCAGTCCGTACACGACCCAGAACCCCAGGATGAGGCTCCACGCCGGCGGCCGGCGGGGCCCGGCACCGGGGGCCGGGGGCCGGTCAGGCCCGCCGCGCGGTGGGCCGGGCGAAGGCTCCGCCGATGATGAGCGCCATGGGAAGGCCGACCATGAGGGCATGCTGCACCGTGTTGATCGCGAAGGTGGAGGAGAGCACGGGGGTGGGCCGCGCCCGGCTGAGGGGCAGCACCACCAGGTCCATGCACCACCAGACGAAGACCCCGTATCCGCAGCCGGTGACGATCCGGCCCCGCCGGGAGGACACGGCCGACGCCAGGGCCGGCGCGGTGCGCAGCGCCAGGTCGAAAACCACGGCCCAGCTCAGCGCCACTGTCAGGTGCAGCACGCCGCCGAGGGCGGCCGCGGGCCAGCCGCCGTCGAAGGCACTCCGCCCCAGCAGCCCGGTCGCGATGGACTGGAGCAGCTGCATGGTGCTGATCCGCTGCCGCACCAGCACCCACAGCACGAAGACGTAGCTGAAATCGAGCAGCGCCACCACGAGGGCGGCCGCGGCCACCGGGCGCCAGCGGGGGCGGGGTGCGACGGGATCGGGCATGGAGTGGTCCGGGATGCGGGGATCCCCTGCGGGCCCGCCCCGCCCGCCGCCGGCGCGGGGGCGGCGCGGGCGGGTGGCGGGGGGGGGCGCGTGGGCAGCCGCCCGATCCCCACAGGGGGCAGGTGGGCGCGGGAGGGGGAGAAGCTCCCGCCCGTCGAACGGCGCACCGCACGCGTTGGGAGACAGTGTGCGGGATGCGCGCGCCGGTGGCCAGCGGGTTGCGACGAACCGTGGCCGTGGAGCGACGAACGGCGTACGGGGCGCGCCCGGGGGCCCGCCCCCGGCGCCGGGCCTCAGAGCCGGAGCGCCACGCCGATCGCGATGCGCACGTCGTTCCGGGTGTGAGTGTCCCCCGTGAGGGGCGACCGGGTGCAGCTCAGGTCGTCGCGCCCCTCGAGCCGGACGCTGAGCCCCGGTCCCTGCAGTTCCGCCCCCGCCACGCCATATCCCGCCAGGCAGGTGTGGCTGTCATACGCCGTGGCGTGGTAGCTGTAGGTCCGCGCCCCGGCGCCCAGCCCGAGGAAGGGCCGGAGATACCAGTCCTCGATGCACTGCCCGCACCCCACGAACTCGAGCCCGGCATCATACTGCCAGATGTCTACCCGGTCGTTGACGGCGGGGAACTTGTGGTGGCTGTTGGCCCAGGCGCCGGTGAGGGCGAGGCGGAAGTGTGGTGCCAGCAGGTAGTGTCCCTGGACGCCGAGCACCATGGCGGGCCGGTACTCATGGCGCTGGGCGCCGGTCGGCAGCAGCGCGCCCACCAGGCCGCCGACCTGGATCCGGCGCGCCGGCCCCGGGGCCTGGCCGGCCAGCGGCAGGGCGGCCAGCAGTGCGCACCCCAGCAGGAAGGAGCGGGTCATTGTGCACCTCCATGTCCCGTCGGGTGCAGGATAGCGCCGGGGGCATGAGCCGGGGCTGAAGCGGGCAGGAGGATATGCCGCCGGTGCCCGGTGCCGGGCCGCCTGGGTCCCCTTGCGGGGGGCCGCCGGGCCCCTCAGGATGCAGCAGGTGGCTGGGCGCCGCCGGGCGTTCCCCGGGGACCGGGCAAGGAGGCACGGATGACCAGCGATGCACTGCGGACGATGGCCGCGCCGGCGAGCCCCCGGCCGCGGGACGAAGAGCTGGACCTCTTCGGGCTGACCCACGTGGGCCGGGTCCGGAAGGAGAATCACGATCACTTCCTGCTCTGCACCGTGCATCCGCAGGTGGTGGTGCACGGCACCAGCCTGCCGGGGCCCGAGCGGCTGCCGCTCCGGGGCCAGCGGGTCGCCACCGTGATGCTGGTCGCCGACGGGGTCGGCAGCACCGCCGGCGGCGGCGAGGCCAGCCAGCTCGCCACCGAGGCGATCACCCGCTACGTCACCTCCTCGCTCAGCTGCTACCACGCCGCGGGCGGCGAGGCCTCGGACGAGGAGTTCCTCACCGCGCTCCGCGCCGCCGCATTTGACGCCCACACCACCGTCCTCGCGGAGGCGGCCACCCGGGTGGTGCCGATGCGCATGGCCACCACCCTCACCCTCGCCATCGTGACCTGGCCCTGGGTGCACGTGGTGCAGGTCGGCGACAGCCGCTGCTACGTGTACCAGGGGGGCGAGCTGCGGCAGGTCACGCGGGACCAGACCATGGCCCAGGCGCTGGTCGACGAGGGCGCGCTGCCGCGGGAGAGCCTCTCCACGTCGCCGCTCAGCCACGTGCTGGTGAGCGCCATCGGCGGCGAAGCGGCGCGGCCCGAGGTGACCCGCCTGAACATCCGGGACCGGGGCTCGGTGTTGCTGCTGTGCAGCGACGGGCTCACCAAGCACGTGAGCGACGCCGAGCTGACCGAGCAGATCCGGACGATGACCTCGTCGGAACAGCTCTGCCGCGACCTGCTGGCCCTGGTGCTGGAGCGCGGCGCCAGTGACAACATCACCATCCTCGCGGGGCGGGCCCCGCTGCGCTGAGTCGCCGGGGGCGCCATCCCGAATGCGGCGGGGGCCGGTAATGAACCGGTCCCCGCCGTTTCACGTTCCCTTCAGCCTGCGACGCCTAGCATGAGCCTGACCCCGTCCCACGGAGGGGCGGGGAGGACCGCGAGGACGTCGCCCGCATGCCTGTATCACCGCCCGCTGCCGGCCCTGCCCATCCCAGCGGGGACAAGCGCTTCAAGCTGCTCGACCGCGCCATCAACCTGCACCAGGGGGATGGTCACGCGCTGATCGAGGTGCTGCACACGGCGCAGAACGTCTTCGGGTTCCTCGAGGACGATGTCCTGATCTACATCGCCCGGGCGCTGCGGCGGCCGCTCAGCCAGGTCTACGGCGTCGCCACCTTCTATCACTATTTCCGGCTCAAGCCCGCCGGCCGCCATACCTTCATCCTCTGCCTCGGCACCGCCTGTTACGTGAAGGGCGCCCCGGGCATCCGCGACGCGGTGGAGCGCTGCGCCGGGGTGCGCTTCGGGGAGACCACGCCGGACGGCGCGGTCTCGCTGCTCACCGCGCGCTGCGTGGGGAGCTGCGGGGTAGCGCCGGTGGCCGTGGTCGACGAGCAGGTGGCGCCGCGCCTCACCGCGCAGGAGGCGCGGCGGCGGCTGGAAGGCTGGCTCGCGCCGGCGGAATCCACGCCATGACGCTCGAGGAACTGCGCGAGGTCGCGGAGACGGAGCGGGCCCGGCAGGCCGGGTTGCCGGCCCGGGTCCGGTGCTGCACCGCGAGCGGCTGTGCCGCGTCGGGGGCGGGCGAGACCCGCGCCGCCTTCGAGGCGGCGGTGAAGGCACGCGGCCTCGAGGATCGGTGCGAGGTGGTGCCCACGGGGTGCATGGGGCTCTGCGGCCAGGGGCCGCTGGTAACGGTGGAGCCGGGCGAGGTGCTGTACCAGCAGGTGACGCCCGCGCTGGCCGGGACCATCGTGGCGGAGCACGTCGAGGCCGGCCGCCCCGTGGCGCCGGCGCGGGTGGACACCTCGATTCCCTTCTTCAGCGCCCAGCGGCGCATCGTCAACGAGCGCAGCGGCGTCATTGACGCCACCCGGATCGAGGCGGCGGTGGCGGCCGGCGCCTACGAGGCGCTGGCGCGGGTGCTGGGCGAGCTGCAGCCGGCCCAGGTGGTGGACGAGATCCGCACCAGCGGGCTCCGGGGCCGCGGGGGCGGCGGCTATCCGACCGGCCTCAAGTGGGACATCACCCGCAAGATCGCGGCGGACCAGAAGTACGTCGTCTGCAACGCCGACGAGGGCGATCCCGGCGCGTTCATGGACCGCAGCGTGCTCGAGTCCGATCCCCACCGGGTGCTCGAGGGGATGGCGATCGCCGGCTACGCCGTCGGCGCGAACCAGGGCTACATCTACGTGCGGGCGGAGTACCCGCTCGCCATCGAGCGCCTCAAGGTGGCGATCCGCCAGGCCGAGCGGCTCGGCGTGCTGGGCAACCGGATTCTCGAGTCGGGCTTCAGCTTCCGGATCGACCTGCGGGTCGGGGCGGGGGCATTCGTCTGCGGCGAGGAGACCGCGCTGCTCCGCTCCATCGAGGGGCGACGGGGCCGTCCCCGGCCCAGGCCGCCCTATCCCTCCGAGTCCGGCCTGTTCGGCAAGCCCACCGTGATCAACAACGTGGAGACCTTCGCCAACGTCGCGCCGATCCTGCGGCACGGCGGGGCGTGGTTCGCCGGGATCGGCACGCCGCAGAGCACCGGCACCAAGGTGTTCGCCCTGGCGGGGAAGATCCGGAACACCGGGCTCATCGAGGTGCCGATGGGCATCCCCCTCCGGCGGATCGTGTTCGAGATCGGCGGCGGCACCCCGGAGGGGACCACCTTCAAGGCGGCGCAGACCGGCGGGCCGTCGGGCGGCTGCATCCCCGCCGAGCACCTGGACCTGCCGGTGGACTACGAGTCGCTGCAGGCGGTGGGCTCGATCATGGGGAGCGGCGGGCTGATCGTGATGGACTCCTCCAGCAGCATGGTGGACGTGGCCCGCTACTTCATGGAGTTCAGCAAGGACGAATCCTGCGGCAAGTGCATCCCCTGCCGGGTGGGCACGGTGCACCTGCACGGGCTGCTGGAGAAGCTGACCCGGCGGGAGGCGTCCGCCGCCGACCTGGCGCTGCTCGAGGAGCTGTGCCTGATGGTGAAGGAAACCAGCCTCTGCGGCCTGGGACAGGCGGCACCGAACCCGGTGCTCTCCACCCTGCGCTTCTTCCGCGACGAGTACGAGGCGGCGCTGGTCCCGGCGGTGGGGGCCCCGGCATGACGATCATCACCCTCACCATGGACGGGCAGCCCATCAGCGCCCGCGACGACCAGACCCTGCTCGACGTGGCCCGGGAGCATGGCATTGCGATCCCGACGCTGTGCCACCTGGAGGGGCTGCACGACGTCGGCGCCTGCCGGCTGTGCCTGGTGGAAGTGGAGGGGAGCCCCCGGCTGGCGGCGGCCTGCACCACCCGCCCGCAGGAGGGGATGGTGGTGCGCACCAGCACCGAGCGGCTGGAGCGGCACCGGCGCACCATCATCGAGTTCCTCGCCTCCGAAGGCAACCACCACTGCGCGGTGTGCGTGGCCAACGGCCACTGCGAGCTGCAGGAGCTGGCGGTGCGGGTGGGGCTCGAGTACGTGCGGGTGCCCTACCTGTACCCGGCCCGGGACCTCGACGCCTCGCATCCCGAGTTCGTGATGGACCACAACCGGTGCGTGTTGTGCACCCGCTGCGTGCGGGTGTGCGACGAGGTCGAGGGCGCGCACACCTGGGACATCGCCCACCGGGGCATCGACTGCACCGTCATCGCCGGGCTCAACCAGCCCTGGGGCACCGCGCCCAGCTGCACCAGCTGCGGCAAGTGCGTCGCGGTCTGCCCCACCGGGGCGCTGTTCCCCAAGGGCATGGCCGTCGCCGAGGCGACCAAGCATACCGACTTCCTCACCTACATCATGACCGCGCGCCGGCGGCGCGAGTGGAACGACCGGATCCTCGGCGGGGAGGGCGGATGAAGCCGCGTGTGGCGACGGCCTGGCTGGGCGGCTGCTCCGGCTGCCACATGAGCTTCCTCGATCTGGACGAGCGGCTGCTGGAGCTGGCCGACCGGATGGAGCTGGTGTATTCGCCCCTCGCGGACATCAAGCAGTTCCCCGATCAGGTGGACGTGGCGCTGGTCGAGGGGGCGGTGACCAATTCCGAGAACGAGGAGATGGCCCACCGCATCCGCCGCGCCGCCCGGGTGGTGGTCTCGTTCGGCGACTGCGCCACCACCGGCAACGTCACCGCGATGCGCAACCGCTACAGCCCCGACGAGATCCTGCACCGGGCCTATGTGGAGCTGGCGGAGGGCGACCCGACCATCCCCTCCGACTTCACCACCATCGCCAAGCTGCGCCGGGAGGCCCGGCCGCTGCACGCGGTGATTCCGGTGGATGCCTTCCTGCACGGCTGCCCGCCCACCGCCGAGGAGATCTGGCTCGCGGTGTCGGCGCTGCTCGAGGGGCGGACCCCCGAGCTGCCGGGGCAGTTCCGGAGGTACGGCTGAGATGACCCGGACGATCACCATTGATCCCGTCACCCGGATTGAGGGCCACGCCAAGATCACGGTGCAGCTCGACGACGCCGGGCAGGTCACCGGCGCCCGGTTCCACGTGAACGAGTTCCGTGGCTTCGAGAAGTTCTGCGAGGGCCGGCTGATGTGGGAGATGCCGGGGCTCACCAGCCGGATCTGCGGCATCTGCCCCGCCAGCCACCTGATCGCCTCCGCCAAGGCGGGCGACGCGATCCTGCAGGTGGCGATCCCGCCCACCGCCGAGCGGCTGCGGCGGCTCATCACCCTGGGGCAGTGGGTGCAGTCGCACGCGCTGAGCTTCTTCCATCTTTCCTCGCCCGACCTGCTGCTCGGCTTCGACGCCGACCCCGCGACCCGCAACATCTTCGGCCTGCTGGCGCAGGACCGGGAGTTCGCCCGGCGCGGCATCCGGTTGCGCAAGTTCGGGCAGGAGGTCATCGAGCTGCTCGGCGGGCGGAAGATCCACACGCCCTGGGCGGTGGCGGGGGGCGTGCGCGAGCCGCTCGACGCCGGGCGGCGCGATCACCTGCTGGACTGGATCCCGGAGGCGAAGGAGACGGCGCTCCTGGCGCTCGACGCGCTGGCCCGGGTGCGGGAGATGCACGCCGCCGAGCTGCCCGCCTTCGGCGAGCTGCCGAGCCTCCATGTGGGGCTGGTGGCGCCGGACGGTGCGCTGGAGTTCTACGGCGGCCGGCTCAGGGTGCGCGATGCGCGGGGCACCACCATCGCCGACCAGCTCGACCCCGACGACTACCAGGAGCACTTCGCCGAGGTCACCGAGACCTGGTCCTACCTGAAGTTCCCCTACTACCGCCCGCTGGGGCTGGCCGGCGGGGTGTACCGGGTGGGTCCGCTCGCCCGGCTCAATGTCTGCGAATACATCCCCACCCCGCTCGCGGACCGGGAGCGGACCCGGTTCCGCGCCCTCGCCGGCGGGGCCGCGGTCAACAATCCGTTCCACTTCCACTATGCCCGGCTGATCGAGATCCTGTTCGCGGTGGAGCGGATCGAGGAGCTGCTGCACGACCCGCTGATCCTCGGCACCCACGTGCGGGCCCAGGCGGGGGTGAATGCGGCGGAGGGTGTGGGCTGCTGCGAGGCGCCGCGTGGGGTGCTCTTCCACCACTACCACGTGGACCAGGACGGGGTGCTGCAGGCGGTCAACATGCTAATCGCCACGGCGCAGAACAACCTGGCGATGAACGCCACGGTCGAACACCTGGCGCGGCAGCACCTGAGCGGGGTCACGATCACCGAGGGGCTGCTCAACCGGCTCGAGGCCGGCATCCGCGCCTTCGACCCCTGTCTCTCCTGTTCCACCCACGCCCTGGGCCGCATGCCGCTCACCGTGGAGCTGGTGGGTCCCGGCGGCAGCCGCCTGGCGGAGGCCCGGCGATGAGCATTCCCCTGATCATCGGCATCGGCAACCCTACCCGCGGCGATGACGGCGCCGGCCCGCGGGTGGTGGAGCGGCTGCGGCAGGAGCGGCCCGAGGGCCGCTACCACGTGGTGCAGCAGCTCACCCCGGAGCTGGCGGAGGAGCTGGCCTCCGCCGAGGTGGTGGTGTTCGTGGACGCGTCCGTGCGGGTGGACGAGCTGACCATCACCGAGGTCGACCGGGTGCACCCGGCCGGCACCAGCCATGCGGCCTGGCCGGGCGCGCTGCTCCGGCTCACCGAACGGGTCTACGGCCGGCGCCCGCACGACGCGGTGCAGGTCGAGATTCCCGCGATCGAGCTGGGATTCCGCGAGGCGCTGAGCCCGCCGACGCAGCACGGCGTCGAGCAGGCGACGGAGCTGCTGCGGGACTGGCTCGATGCCTGGATCGTGGACCACGAGGGGGAACCGGCCGGCGGGGACTGAGGCCGCGCCGGCCGGCGCCCGTCACTTCATGCCGATCCCGTGCGGCCGTGCCGGCCCGGTGGGGAAGGCGGTGTTGAAGTCGATCACGTGGAAGTTCGCCGCCTCCTCCAGGCCGGCGTCGCTCACGTTGAGCACGTGCACCTTGTGGTCCCCCTCGAAGTGGATCCGCCCGAAGTCCTCCTCGTCCAGGAAGTAGTCGGTGACCACCAGGCGCCGGTCGTCGTGCGTCAGGTGGATCGAGTGCGGCCCCGCGTCGAGGCCGAAGTTCACGATGGACACCTGCCGGAACTTCTCCCGGTTGGTGATATCCAGCATGCCCACCTGCCCGGCCTGGAACGAGGCAAAGATGAGGCGCCGCCCGCTCCGCGGCATGGCGAGCAGCTGCACCATCCCGCCGCGCACCGGGACGGGGATGTGGGGGACGATGGAATCGCAGTCGAATGCCAGGGTGTAGCGCCCGTTCCCCGGGTCCACGGTGTACACCAGCCCGGTGAACATGTTGGCGGTCACCGCCCGGCCGCGGGGGTCGCCGGGGATCAGCTTCACGTCCATGGTGCCGGCGCTGTCGGGGAGGAACACGCTGCGCTCGATGCGCCGCGCCCCGAGGTCCCAGAAGCGCAGCGAGCTGCGCAGCTCCACCCCGCCCGGCCAGCTGTTGAGGGTGCTCGCCGGATTCACGAAGTCGCTGGTGACCATCCGGTTGGCGTCGAAGTCCACGTCGATGCCGTGCGGATTGAAGCCGCCGTCGGCCGGCAGCTCGCGGGGCCACTCGCCCACGAGGTGCAGGTCCCGGTCGAACTCCACCACCCGGCCACCGGGGCCGCCCGAGGCGGAGCCCATGTTGGTGACCAGGAAGCCCCCGGCCGGCAGGGGGAAGAAGTCGTCCGTGATGCTGGAGTTCGGCGCCCGGGTGGAGAACAGGAACTTCGGCTGCCGTGCCTCGGTGATGTCGAAGAAGAACATGTCGTTCTGGCCCTTCAGGACGCTCAGCAGGCCGCCGCAGGCCAGGATCCGGTGGTCGCGCGAGGTGTGGCAGTGGTGCGGTTCGTTGCCGACGTTGCCGGGCGGCGGCAACGGGACGGTGCGGATGATCCTGCCGTACTCGGGGGAGTGGCGGTCGAAGTCGATCACCGCCAGGAAGTCCGGGGCCACGTGGGCCTGGTCGCTGGCCCAGACGTAGAGCGTGGTCGCCTCGTCGGCGTGGCCGTGAGCCGTCACGTCCGCCGCCGGGCGGGCCCAGGCGGTGGTGTCGTACAGCGCCGCGGGGGGCGCCGCGGATTCCTCCGCCCGGCCACAGCCCAGCGCCACCAGCCCGCCACCCGCCACCAGCAGCCCGCCCGCCACCGCCATCCAGCGTCCTGTCCGCATGGCTCCTCCTGCGTCATGAGTCCGACGGGGACCCGGTGTCCCCGTCCCGCTCAGGAGTGGCGACAGCGGCACCGACGGATGGACACCGGGGTTTGACGGGGGGAGGGAATGGAGGCATCCTCCATGCCCCGGGCCCCTCCCCGGGCCTCGCACTCCTTCCCTCCCCGGAGGCAGTCCATGGCAGGCGTCCGCGTGCTGGTCGGCACCAGGAAAGGCGCGTTCGTGCTCACGAGCGATGCGTCCCGCAAGCGCTGGAAGGTGAAGGGGCCGCATTTCGGGGGGTGGGAGATCTACCACGCCAAGGGCTCGGCGGCGGATCCCGACCGGGTGTACGTGTCGCAGACCAGCGGCTGGTTCGGCCAGCTGATCCAGGTCTCGAAGGACGGTGGCCGCACCTTCGAGCCGGCCAACAACCAGTTCACCTACCAGGGGACCCCGGGCACCCACCAGTGGTACGACGGCACCCAGCACCCGTGGGAGTTCAAGCGGGTGTGGCACCTCGAGCCGTCGCTGCACGATGCCGACACGGTCTACGCCGGCGTGGAGGATGCCGCCTTCTTCCGCACCACCGACGGCGGGCAGAGCTGGCACGAGCTCCCCGGCCTGCGCGAGGCCAAGGGCCACCTGTGGCAGCCGGGCGCGGGCGGGATGGGCCTGCACACCATCGTGCAGGACGCGAGCAACCCGAAGCGGCTCTATATCGCGATCTCCGCGGCGGGCGCCTTCCGGAGCGATGATGGCGGGGAGAGCTGGCGGATCATCACCCGCGGGCTCGACTCCAAGTATCCGCTCCCCGACCCGACCTCCGAGGTGGGCCACTGCGTGCATCGCATCGCGATGCACCCGAAGCGCCCGGGGGTGCTGTTCATGCAGAAGCACTGGGACGTACTCCGCAGCGATGATGCGGGCGAGTCGTGGCGCGAGATCAGTGGCAACCTGCCCACCGACTTCGGCTTCCCGATCGTGGTGCACCCGCACCAGCCGGACACGGTGTACGTCGTCCCCATCAAGAGCGACTCGGAGCACTACCCGCCCGGCGCGCGGCTCCGGGTCTACCGCAGCCGCACCGGGGGCGAGACCTGGGAGGCGCTCACCAAGGGGCTGCCGCAGCGCAACTGCTACGTCAACATCCTGCGCGGGGCGATGAGCACCGAGCCCCTGGGCGACGGCGGGATCTACTTCGGCACCACCGGCGGGCAGGTGTACGCCTCGTTCGACGGCGGCGACAGCTGGAAGGCGCTGGTGCGCGACCTCCCCGCCGTGCTCTCCGTCGAGGCCCAGGCCCTCCCCTGAGCATGGCCGGCACCACGCAGGTGCGGGTGGGCCTGCCGGAGCACCTCCGGCGGCTGGCAAAGGTGGACGGCGAGGCGACCCTGGCGGTGGCGGCGCCGCCCACCCGCACCGCATTGCTCGACGCGCTCGAGGACCGCTACCCGATGCTCCGCGGCACGGTGCGGGACCACGTCACCGGGCGCCGACGCGCCTTCATCCGGTTCTTCGCCGGGGGGTACGATCTCTCCCACGAGCCGGCGGACGCGCCGCTGCCCCCCGCGGTGGTCGCGGGGGCGGAGCCGTTCCTTATTGTGGGGGCGATCGCGGGCGGCTGAGGCGGCGGGTCAGGGACGGCGCCATTCCGAGAAGGTGCAGCCATCGCCGGGCGTGGAGCCGAAGCCGCGCGGACGCGGCGCGCCGGTGAGCGCCACGCACAGGCGCAGCCGGTCGCCCTCAAGGTCGCAGATCCCGAGCTGGGTCTGGCCCTTCCCCGGGCCGGCGGTGATGGTGAGGTCGATCCCGATCGGCTCGAGTTCCGGGTGCATGACGAACGTGGCGCACTGCAGCAGCTGCCCGTCGATCCGCACCAGCGTCTCGTCTCCCTCGGTGACGCGCTCCGAGCGCTGCACCAGGGAATCGGGGAAGGGGCGCCCGTCGCGGGCACCACCGACCATCACCCAGCGGCCCTGCAGGCGCAGCAGGGCGTTGTCCACTCCACGTTGACTTGTCACACCAACCTCATTGGGCGGGAGGCGCGCGGGAGTCGGCGCCCGGTCTCACGGCTTCGGAGGGGAGACTGCGGCGCCCCCGCGGAGCCACACATGTTGCACGCTGCGCAACACGCCGGGCACGTGCCGTGATGCCCGCAGCATCCGTCGTCCTCGTCCACGCCGCGCCACGCGGCTGACATTCGTCATCCCCCGTCGGAGGCACGCTCGACATGCTCTCACCGCGATCGCTCGGCGCCGGCGGCCTGCGCGTCTCCGCCATCGGCCTCGGCTGCATGGGGATGAGCCAGTCGTACGGCACCCGCGACGATGCCGAGTCCGTCGCGACGCTGCACCGCGCGCTGGACCTCGGCATGAACTTCTTCGACACCGCCGAGATGTACGGGCCGTACACCAACGAGGAGCTGCTGGGCCGTGCCCTCCGCGGGCGGCGCCACGAGGCCGTCATCGCGACCAAGTTCGGGTTCGTCATCGAGGGCGGGGTCATGACCGGCGTGACCAGCCGCCCCGCCGACATCCGCCGCGCGGTGGAGGGGTCGCTCCGGCGGCTCGGGACCGACGTGATTGACCTGCTGTACCAGCACCGGGTGGACCCGGCGGTGCCCATTGCCGAGGTGGCGGGGACGGTGGGGCGGCTGGTGGAGGCGGGGAAGGTGCGCTGGTTCGGACTGTCCGAGGCGGGGGCGGAGACCATCCGCCGCGCGCATGCGGAGTGGCCGGTCGCCGCGCTGCAGAGCGAGTACTCGGTGTGGGAACGGAACCTCGAGCCCGAGATCATTCCGCTGCTCCGCGAGCTCGGCATCGGCCTGGTGCCGTTCTGCCCGCTCGGCCGCGGGTTCCTCACCGGCAGCGCCATCCGCGCCGAGGACTACCCCGAGGGCGACTACCGCCGCGGCGACCCGCGCTTCCAGGGCGCCAACTTCGACACCAACCAGCGGGCGGCGGCCGCGGTGCAGGCCATCGCGGTGCGGTGTGGCGCCACCCCGGCGCAGGTGGCGCTCGCCTGGCTGCTCGCGAAGGGCGAGGGCATCGTCCCCATCCCCGGTACCAAGCGGCGGACGTACCTGGAGGAGAACCTCGCCGCGTCCGACCTCGCCCTCGCTCCGGCCGACGTGGCCGAACTCGATGCGGCGGTCCCGCCGGGCAGTACCGCCGGTGATCGCTACAACGAGTGGATGATGGGGTTGCTGGACCGGTAGTGCCGGCGGGGGCGCCGCGCGCCGCTGCCACACCGCGGTCCAAGTGATGCCATGGCAGGGACTTGCCGACGTGTGGCGGGGGTGTGGCGGGGCGCACAGCGCCGGGGCCCCCCGGGGCGCTAGCTAGGGTTGTCTCCACCGCCCGAGCCGCGACCGCCATGAAGCGCAGCACCGCCTCCTCCCCCGGTGTGTTCACCGGGGCGCACAAGTGGTTCACCGGCGTCGTCACCACGACCGCCGCGGTGTTCGCGCTGATGGTGAATGCGCGGACCCTCGGCCTCACTCCGTGGCTCAGCCGGCTGCACCTCAATTACGCCGACCACGCGGCCAACCGGCTGCTGCTCTCCCCTCACACCGACACCCTGCGCGCCCTGGGCGACACCTCGCTGCTCACCGCGGTGGTGACCGATGCCCACGGCGCCGCGCTCGCCGGCGCCACCATCCGCTGGCGCAGCGTGGACAGCAGCATCGCCACCGTGGACTCGGGCGGGGCGGTGGTGGCACGCGCGCCCGGGCGTACCAGCATCGAGGCGACGATTCGCGACATCACCGCGCGGGCCACGGTGCTGGTGCACCCCGAAGCCACCGAGATCGAACTGCCGGGCGACAGCACCGTCCGGCTCGCCGAGGGCGACACCCTGCGGCTGCTCGCCCGGGCGCTGGATGCGAACGGCCACCGGGTCGCCGGGCTGCTGCCCCACTGGGAGACCGGCGACTCGGCGGTGTTCCGGGTGGATTCGCTGGGCCTGGCCCGTGCCGTCGCCCCGGGGCGGGGGTACGCGCAGGCCGGCTTCGGCCCACTGCATGCGCGGGTCCGGGTGGACGTGGTGCTCACCCCCGAGCGCCTGGCGGTGATGGGCGGTGACGGCCAGCGCCAGGTGGCGGGGCGCCGGTTGCCGGTGCCGCTGGTGCTGCAGGCGCGGGCCCGGTCCGGCCAGCCGGTGCCGGGCGCGGAGGTCCGGATCACCCCGGAGGATGCCGAGGGACGGGTGGAGCCCGAGACGGCGGTTGCCGATGCCGAGGGGCGCGTGCGCGTGAGCTGGACGCTCGCGCCGCGCGCGGGCGTGCAGCGGCTGCATGCCGGGCTGGCCACGGCGGACAGCGTGCTGACCCTGACCGCCGAGGCGGACCCGGCGCCGGGGAACGTGCGGCTCGAGGTGGTGGGCACGGCGCCGCATGGGGCGGTGGGTGCGGAGCTGACCGAGCCGGTGGTGGTGCGCGCCACCGACAGCATCGGGGTGGCGCTCGGCGAGGTGCGCATCGCCTGGGCGCTGCTCGATGGCGGCAGCATCACCGGCTCGGCCCGGACCGACAGCGCCGGTGTCGCGCGCGCCTACTGGACCCTCGGTCCCAAGGCCGGCGCACAGCGGTTGCTGGTGCAGGTGGGTCAGGCCCGGCTCACGCCGCCGGCCCGGGTGCTGGCCACCGCGGAGCCGGGTACGCCCGCCGGGCTCATCGTCGCCGGGGGCGACGGGCAGCGCGGCGTCGCGGGGGAGGCGCTCGGTCGGCGGGTGGTGGTGCTGGTCCGTGATGCCGGCGGCAATCCGGTGGCGGGGGCGTCGGTGCGGGCGGTGCCGGCGGCGGGAAGCGTGGACGACACCCTGCTCGTCACCGGCGCGGACGGGCGCGCCAGCGCGGCGTGGACCCTCGGGGCGGCCCCGGGCGAGCAGCGGCTGGACTTCCGGCTCGCGGAGTCGAAGGTGCGCGGGCAGGTGAAGGCGACGGCGCGGGTCGGCCCAGCGGCGCGGGTGGAGCTGGCGCGCCGGCCGGGGAAGACCGCCACCCCGGTCGAGCTGCGCGCGCGGGTGACCGACCAGCAGGGGAACCCCGTGCGCGGCGCGACCGTGACCTTCTCCACCGGTTCCGGGTCGCTCAGCGTGGTGCGGGCCCGCACCGACAGCGCGGGGCACGCGTCGGTGCGCTGGTCGCCGCCGTCCCGCGGGGCCGCGGCGACGAAGGTCTCGGTCGCGGTGCAGGGCACCCGGCTGGCGGCTTCCGAGCCGGTGGCACCAGCGAGCGCGGCGCGCCGCACGCCCTGAACCGGGCGCTTGCCCAACCCTCGCGGGCGGGGAATACTCCCGGGAGCTTCCCATCCCACCCGCGAGGAGCTTCCCATGGCGCTGCCGCGCGCGCTCCGCTGGATCCCGCTGTTCGCCGCCCTCCCCCTCACCGCCCAGGCCCCGCGCCCCGCGGCCGAATACCTCGGCCTGATGAACCTGCGCTTCTACGAGGCCAGTGCGCGCTTCATGCTCGACGGTGAGCAGCTGCTCTTCCCGCCCGGCGGCAATGCGGGACTGGCCCTGGTGGTGCGGCAGGCCGGAGGCGCGGAGGTGGCGCGGCTGGCGGTCCGGCTGCAGCCGATGGGCAACTTCACCACCTTTGCGCGCATGCTGCCGGCGGGCGGTCCCGGGTTCCTGGATGTGGGCAAGGCGGGCGACTATGTCCTGGCGCTGCAGCTGGGCCACGAGTCGCTGACGGAGCTGCCGTTCACCCTGACCGAGGCCGCGGGCAGCGACCCGTACAACCCGACCCGGCGCTACGTGCGGGAGGGGCCCTGGTCCCGGCTCGCGGTCGTCACCTGGCCGCTGGACCAGCCCGAGGGCCAGGTGAAGGCCGGGTGGTGGATGAGCACCCGTGAGCTCCCGGCCGGCGGCGGCCGCGCCCTCGCCACCGTGCACCTGCTGCGGAACGGCGCGGAGGTGGCGGCGAGCCCGTCGCCGGTGGTGCCCAGCCAGGACGACTGGCAGTTCCTCCAGTCCGACCTCGTGTCAGGCGGGCGTCCCCTCACCCGGGGGCGGCTGCTGGCGCAGCCCGGCGAGTACCGGCTGGAGGTGCGGGTCGGCGGGGCGGTGGTGAAGGCCTTCCCGCTCCGGGTCCAGGCCGGCGCCGCGGTGGCCCACCCGCGGAGTGCGCTGGACTACCAGCCCCACGCCGGCTTCCTGGCCGCGCGCTATGTGGACGTGTCGCGGGGGAGCAGCTCGAGCTGGGCCCAGCGGGAGGTCCTCTGGCTGGAACGCGCGGGCCGGTAGGCGCGGGCGCCCTCAGGCACAGGGCGACCACTCCGCCTGCGGCGTGCCGAAGAGGAAGCCCTGGCCCACCGTGCAGCCGGCGGCCTGCGCCAGGACCTGTTGTGCCTCGGTCTCGATGCCGTCGGCCACCACCTCCACGTCCAGCGAGCGTCCCAGCCCGGTGATCGCATGCACCAGCCGGGCCGAGTGCGGGTCGTGCGGGGCGGCCGCAATGAAGGGCCGCGCGATCTTGATCGCGCGGATCCCGTGTCGGAGGAGGTAGGCGGGCGAGGAATGGCCGGTGCCGAACCCGTCCACCGTGAGCCGGATGCCGAGGTCACGCAGGTGGTCGAGGTGCCGGTGGCACTGATCGGAGAGACTCCCGAGACAGCGCTCCGGCAGCTCGATATCCAGCGCCGAGGCCGGCAGGTCCTGCTGGGCCAGGATGTGGCGCAGCGTCGGCAGCAGCTCCAGGTCCTGCAGCTGGCGGGGCGAGAAGTTCAGCGCCATCCGCAGCGTCGGGGCCCCGGTCCGGCGCCAGGCCGCCAGCTGGGTGCAGGCCTGGGCGAGTACCCAGCTGCCCACCTCGCGGATTCCCCCGGTCTCCTCCAGCTCCGCCAGGAAGTGTCCCGGCGCCAGCAGCGCTCCATCCCGGCACCACCGCAGCAACGCTTCCACGCCGACCACCGCACCGCCCGGCAACGCCACCTGCGGCTGGAAGTGCAGGCGGAAGTCGCCCTGCCGGACCGCCAGGCGCACGTTCACCGCCGGTCCCGTGCTGGCGGCGACCATGTCGCGGAAGGAGGCCAGCCGGCTCCGGCCGGACTGCTTGGCCTGGTACATCGCGGCGTCGGCGGCGCGCAGCAGGTCGGACGGCAGCCGGCCCGCCTCCGGGAAGGTGGCGATCCCGACGCTGCCGGTGATCGAGAGCTCGAGTTCGCCCAGCCGCATCGGCTCCGCCAGCGCGTTCAGGATGCGCGTCCCCAGCTCGCGCAGGAACGCCTCACCGTGCGGGTCCTCGACCAGCACCGCCAGCTCGTCGCCCCCCAGCCGGGCCACCGTGTCGTACTCGCGGACGGTGCCCTCGATCCGCCGCGCGGCCTCCTGCAGCAGGGCATCCCCCGCCTCATGGCCATGGGTATCGTTGACCTGCTTGAACCGGTCCAGGTCGATGAACAGCACCGCGCAGTGCTCCGGGCCGCGGCGGGACCGGGTGCAGGCCACGGAGAGCCGGTCGAGGAACGCCGCCCGGTTGGCGAGCCCGGTGAGCGGGTCGTGCTGGGCCAGCGCCAGCAGCCGCTGTTCGCCGCGCTTCCGCTCCCGCGCGTGGCGCACCGCGCGCAGCAGCCCCTCGGGGCCGAGCGCCCCCTTCATCAGGACGTCCTGCGCCCCGAGCTGGATGGCGAGCAGGCTGAGGTCCTCGTCCGGCAGACCGCTGAGCACCACCAGCGGGGTCCCGGGCGCGGCGGCGTGCAGCCGGGTGACGGCGTCAAAGCCGCGGGCGTCCGGCAGTGAGAGGTCGGTGACCACCACCTCCACGGCATCGCCATGGAGCCATTCGATCGCCGCCTCGAGCCGGGTCAGGTGGACAATCTGGTCCGGCGCGTATTCCTGCTGCAGCTCGTCGATCGCCAGTTCGGCGTCGGCGGGGTTGTCCTCCAGCAGCAGCACCAGGCGCCGGCCCCGCTCCGCCTCGTTCTCCTCCCGGATCCGCCGGGCCCGGCGCTGGTGCAGCTCGAAGGCGTGGGTGAGCGTCGCCTCCAGCTCCGCCTCCTCCCATGGCTTGCGCACGACGGAGGCGATGGCCACGTCGCTCCGCAGGTCCGAACGCAAGTCCAGCTCGGGGAAGCCGGTGAGGATCACGAAGGCCGTTACCGGGCACAGGGGCTGCAGCCGCTCGATCAGACTGAGGCCGTCCATCCCCGGCATCCGGAGGTCGGTCACGATGATGGGGTAGAATCGGGTGCGAGCCTGCCGGATCGCCTCCGCGCCGGAGCTCGCGAGCACGGCCTCGAAGCCCAGCCCGCGGACCGTGGCCCGGAACGCCTGGCCGACCGCCGGGTCGTCATCCACGAAGAGGATCCGGCGCATGGGTGCAGGCGCGTGGCTCACGCGGCCTCCCCGGACGCTGGGGCGCCCAGCGTGAAGTAGACGGTGGTGCCCCGCTCCGGCGTCGAGGCCAGCCAGATTCGGCCCCCGTGCCGCTGGATGATGCGGCGGACCAACGGCAGCCCGATGCCGCTGCCTTCGACTGCCAGTGTGCCCTTCGCCCGCTGGAACAGGTCGAACACCCGCTCGGTCATCTCCGCCGGGATGCCGACCCCATTGTCAGCCACCGCAAAGCACCAGCCCTCGGCCTCCGGCTGGGCCGAGATCCGCACCTCGGGCGCGCCCGCGACCGTGAATTTGAGCGCATTGCTGACCAGGTTGAGGAACACCTGGCCCAGCTGGCCCTCGTCCGCCAGTACCAGGGGCAGTGTGCCGGTGTGGACCATCGCGCCGCGCGCCGTGATCACCGGGGCCAGGTCCTGCAGCGTCCGCGCCAGCACTCGCGCCGAGTCCACCGGCTGGAGCGGCCGGCCATCGGCCTCGACCCGCGAGAGCCGCAGGAGGTCGCTCACCATCTGCTGCATCCGGGAGGCATTCTCCTCGATGTGGCGCAAGTACCGGTCCGCCGGCGGGTCGAGCCGCTCCCGGTAGCGCTCCGCGAGCAGGTGGCTGTAGCTCGCGATGGTGCGGAGTGGCTCCCGCAGGTCGTGGGAGGCGATGGCGGCAAAGTGCTCCAGCGCTTCATTGGAGCGGACCAGGTCCTGCCGCTGCTTGCGCTCGGCCAGCGCCGCCTGCTGCCGCTCGGTCGCATCCGTCACGCTGGCCAGCACCATGGGGCCCTCCGGGGAGACGACCGGCGAGAGCCCCACGTCCACGGGGAACTCGGTGCCGTCCCGGCGCCGGGCCATCAGGTGGTTCCGCGCCGTCATGCGCCGGTGTGCGGGAGCCGAGTGGAATGCGGCGCGCTCCGTGGCGTGGGCCGCGCGCCGGCTCTCGGGCAGGAGCAGCTCCACCGGCTCCCCCAGCAGTTCCTCGCGGGGAAAGCCGAACAGCTCCTCCGCCGCGCCGTTCACCGCGGTGATACGGCCGTGCGGGTCCACCATCAGCAGGCCGACGGGACTCTGTTCCACCGTGAGCCGCAACCGTGCCTCTTCCTGCGCCCGGGCGGTGATGTCCTGGGCAATGACCGCGACGGCCGCAGGGCCGCCGTCTGCCTGGGGCACGGCGGACAACGCGAGGCGCATGTGAAGCAGGCCGCCCTCGCGCGTGCGGTGCACCGCCTCGGTCCGCAGGACCCGCCCGGTGTGCAGCACATCGGTCACCAGCGCCCGCAGCCTGGATGCCTCTACCGCGGACATGATCCGATCGATCGAGGCGCCCTGGATCTCGGACTCGAGCACACCGTAGAGGTCGGCCGCGGCGGGATTCCAGCAACCGACGCGCAGGTCGTCGGTGAGCGTGAAGATGGCCTCGGCCGAGGCCGCCACGATGGCCGAGAGCAGCCGGAGGCGCTCCCGCTCGCCGGGCAGCAGCGGATCCTGCGGGGCGGGGCGCGGCGCGCCGGATTCGCTGGTGACGAGGGTCATGCGGCGGCCAGCCGCCACGGGCAGGTGCGCCGGTGGCCCCGGGAACGGGGTCCGGTCCAATGGGGAGCCAGGCGCCTGACGGAAGCCGTGGGCATCGTGCCTCGCGTGCGTGTGCCCTGCGATCTGAGGGGCGGCCTGCGCGGCGCGCCCGTCGAATTAGGCCGTCCGAATTCCTGACGCCAATTCTTTTCTATTCACGGCACGGAAGTCAATGTCCTGAAGGAGTTTGTGGCTTTCTTCATGACCGACTTCACACTCGGGATTCCACCGGACACCGCCCGGAATGCATCACGGGGCTGGCCCCCGGGATTCGGAGCCAGCCCCGTGACGGGACGCTGGAGGAGAGAAGAACTACGCCGGGTCGGCGGTGACCGCGCGCGGCTGCACCAGTGAGGGTGGCAGGGTCGGCGGTGCGGTCATGCCGCTGCCGCGCTCCGCCTCGGTGATCGCCATCCGGATGCGCTCGGCCACGAACTCCGAGAACGGGCCGAAGTGCACGTACAGCCCGCACATCATGCCGATGTAGCGGATGGAGCGCGGATTGCGCACCAGCCCGCCGAGGAAGGTGCGCCAGTAGGGCCCGCGGGCGGCGGGGTTGGCGGTCATCTTGGCCGACATCCGCAGGAAGCCGCGGAACTCCTTGGCCCAGCGGCCCAGGCTCGGCTTGTAGCGGCGGCCGCGGCTGTCGAGGTGCCGCCCGACCCGCGCCACCCGCCCGAAGTAGCGATCGGGGCGGTAGACCGTCTCGATCACGCTCAGGTAGTCGCGCAGGATGTCGAGCTTGGGCCGCCTGGGCTCGAAGTTGATCCCGGCGGTGCACTGGTCGCCCACGCCATCCGGCTGCAGGTCGGCATCGGCGTAGAGCCGGCCCTCCTTGGCCAGGCGGCGGGTGAGCTGGGTGTTGGGCAGGGCGTAGAGCAGCCCGACCATCGCCGCCGGGATGGAGGTGTCCTCGACGCAACCAATGATGCCCCGGGCCACGCCGTTGCCCTCGGTGTCGAAGCCGAGGATGAAGCCCGCGTTCACGAAGAACCCCGCCTGGTACATCTTCTCCACGCTCTCGGCGATCGAGCGGCGGGTGTTCTGCTTCTTCTGCATCGCCTTGAGGGTGTCCTCGTCGGGGCTCTCGATCCCGACGAACACCGCGAAGAAGCCCACCTCGCGCATGAGGCGCATCAGCTCCTCGTCATCAGCGAGGTTGATGGACGCCTCGGTGGTGAACTCGAAGGGCCAGTCCCGCTCCTCGAGCCAGGTCTTGAGGTGGGGCAGGAACTGCTTCACCAGCTTCTTGTTGCCGATGAAGTTGTCGTCCACCAGGTCCACGTGGCCCCGGTAGCCCAGGTCGTACAGCGTCTGCATCTCCTTGAGCATCTGCTCGGTGCCCTTGGCCCGCGGCACCCGGCCGAACAGCTCGATGATGTCGCAGAACTCGCAGTTGAACGGGCAGCCGCGGCACCACTGCACCCCGATGTGGTTGTAGCGGTCGAACTTGAGCAGGTCGAAGCGGGGCGTGGGCGACCGGCTCACGTCCGCCTTCTCCGGCGACTCGTAGTGGTGCCGAGCTGTCCCCCCGGCCAGGTCGGCCAGGAACGGCGGCAGGGTCACCTCCGCCTCGCCCAGGATCAGGTGATGCGCCTCGGCGTACACCCGCGGGCTCGAAGTCGGGTCCGGCCCGCCCACCACCACGGTCTTGCCACGCGCGCGGGCGGTGCGGATCACCTCGAGGCAGTCCAGCTGCTGCGGCAGCATGCCGCCGGTCAGCACCAGGTCGGCCCAGTCGAGGTCGGCGTCGGTGAGGGTGTCAACGTTACGGTCCACCAGGCGGAGTTCCCAGTCGGACGGGAGCATCGCAGCGACGGTGCAGAGGCCGAGGGGCGCCGCGGGATAGCGGGCGTCCATCAACTCACAGGTGTCGCGGTAGTTCCAGAACGAGGCCGAGCGGAACTGGGGGTGGACCAGCAGTGCGCGAGTCATGATGTCTCGACGGCGGCGGGAAGTTGCCAAGGGGTTACGCCCAACGTAGCCCCGAAATCCCCCGGGGGCCATGACTGGCCTCACCGGAAGGCTCCTGCGGACCCCGGAATGCTACTCCAAGGTGTTGGGGGAGCGCAAGTTAATGAATCCGGAGCGGGGCGGGCGAAATTCCGCCTCGGGGCCCGCGTGGGGCCGCTCGCGCTCAGGCCGGGGAGTCGAGCAGCCAGGCCACCGCGTCGGCCGCGGTGTAGCGGTCGCGGCCGGCGAGAAATTCGCGAAGGAGCACGAGGTCGTCGCCGCTGGTGACCAGCGGCGGCTCGACCTCGTCGCCGCGCACCTGGCCCTTGCCGATGGTCGCCATCAGCGCGTTGCAGAGGCACTTCCGCCCCTCGGTGTCGGCCTCGGCGCCGCCCTTCTTCACGAAGGTATCCACCGGCTCGCTGGCGCAGCGATAATCGAGCCGTCCCTCCTCGGTGCGATAGGCAACCCGGAGGTAGCCCAGGTCGCAGACCCGGGCGCGCGGCTTCCCGGCCGCCGGATCGCCGGCCCAGTTCACCACCTTGAACGGGAACCCGGTTGGCGACGCGACCGGATCGGTGAAGACCTCTGCCTCGCCCCGCGCCACGTGGCTCAGCACCGAGTGCTTGATCTCGGCGCTGATCCCCGATTCCTCCGCATAGGCGAAGAGCGTGCCCACCTGGATTCCGGCAGCGCCCGCCGCCTGCGCCTCGGCCAGCCGGCCGGGGCGGCCGGCACCGCCGGCGAGCCAGAAGGGCAGCCCGAGCTCCGCGAGCTTGCCGAGGTCCACGACATCGCGCGGGCCGTACAGCGGCTCGCCCTTCTCGTTGTAGCGGGTCTCGCCCCGGGGCGGGGCATTGTGGCCACCGGCGGTGGGGCCCTCGATGATGAACCCGTCCACCCGCCCGCTCGCCTTGCGGGCCAGCATGGTGGCGAGCGAGTTGCTCGCCACGATCGGCAGGAAGGCCGGGCGGGCGACGTCCGGGGGCTGCCCTTCCCAGTGGATCCGGGGATCGAGCGCCATCCGCACCGGGTCGTCACCGGTGTCGCCCTCGACCTCCAGCCGGAGGGTGGCGGGCTCGTGCCGCGCCAGCGCATCGAGCGCGGCCGGGATCTCCTTGGGGATGCCCGCGCCCATCAGGATGACGTGCACCCCGGCGAGCATCGCGCCGTACAGCGACGCCAGCGTGGGCAGCTGGATCTTGGTGAGCAGGTTCATCCCCACCCAGCCGTCGTGCCCCTCCCGGGCCAGGAACACCTCGGTGAAGCAGGCCAGCATGGTGAGCCGCTCGCGCTCCGGCCTGGCGCCCTGGCGGTACATCGGCACGTCGGCGTAGCGCTCCCCGTCGGCGCGGCCCTCGGGCCGGAAGTAGCGCTTCAGCACCTCCCGCGCGACGCCGGGGATGGGGAAGCGCTCCATCGCGCGGCGCAGGTGGCCGCCCGGGTCGCCGTCCTGCAGGCGGCGGATGAAGACCACGTCGAGGGCGGTGCCGGAGACGACGCCGAGCTGGCCCAGCCGGGAGACGGCACGGGCCAGGCGCCAGTCGGACACGCCGACGCCCATGCCGCCCTGGATGATCGGGGGTAGCGCGAGTGCAGTGCTCATGGAGGGAAGGATCGCCCCCGGGACCGGAAAAGTGAATCCGCCACTTGAGCTTTCGCAGCGAAGGCGGAAATTAGGCCCCGCCATGTGCCTCGTCCTCGCACTCCTCGCCGCCGGCCAGCTGGCGATCGCCGCCCAGGCCCCGGAGTCGCTGCCGCCCCGGGCGGAGGCGATGCGCCGGATGGTGATCGAGGCGCACGACCCCGACCTGCGCTGGCCTGAGCTGACCGACGTCGCGCCCGACCTCGCCCGGCTGTACCAGGGCCGGGGCTGGGCCCCGCTCTGGTTCGTGGAGGACTCGCTGGGCCGGCCGGCGCGGGCGCTCATCCGGCTGCTCGACGAGGCCGCCAATCGCGGCCTCGACCCGCTCGACTATGACGCGCCCTGGCTGGAGCAGCGGCTCGCCGGGTTCGGCGCCGCCGACAGCGACCGGGTGGCCCGGATGGACGTGGCACTCTCGGTGGCGGCCGCGCGCTTCGCCACGGCGCTCCGGCGCGGCCGGGTGCGGCCCGAGGCGGTGCACGCCACCTATACCATCCCGGCCGACAGCTTCGACGTGGCCGCGACGCTCGCCGCGCTCGCGGCCACCGCCACCCCCGACAGCGTGCTCCGGAGCCTGGAGCCGCCCTTCCTTCATTACTGGCTGCTGATGGCGTCGCTGGTGCGGTACCGTTCCCTGGAGCGGGACTCGCTCCAGGTGGTGCTGCCCGACCTGCCCAGGCGGCTGCGCCCGGGCGAGGTGTACAACGGCGTGCCCACCCTGCGGCGGCTGCTGCGGCTGCTGGGGGACTATCGCGACAGCGTGGCCGCGCCGCTGCTCGACACGATGTACGCCGGCGAGGTGGTGGAGGCGGTGAAGCGGTTCCAGATGCGGCAGGGGTTCTTCCCCGACGGGGTCATCGGTGACTCCACCCGGGGCCGGATGCAGCAGCCCTTCGCCCAGCGGATCCGGCAGATGGAACTGACCCTGGAGCGCTGGCGCTGGATGCCGCGCCGCTTCAGCGCGCCGCCGATCATCGTCAACATCCCCGCCTTCCGGCTCTATGCCTTCACCACCACCGACCTGGACGAGTCCACCATGCTCGCCATGAACGTGGTGGTGGGCACCGCCTTCAAGACCGAGACGCCGGTCTTCTCGGCCGACCTGGACTACCTGATCTTCTCGCCCTACTGGGACGTGACGCCGACCATCGCCAACAAGGAGATCAAGCCGGCGGCGCTCAAGGACCCGAACTTCCTCACCCGCAACCGCTATGAACTGGTGGAGCGGGGGGAGCCGGTGGCGCCGTGGCCGGAGAACATCGCCCGGATCGGCCAGGGGGTGCGGGTGCGGCAGACGCCCGGCGCGCACAATGCCCTCGGCGCCGTCAAGTTCATCATGCCCAACCCCTACCAGGTGTACCTGCACGACACCCCGTCCAAGGCGCTGTTCGAGCGCACCCGGCGGGATGCCAGCCACGGGTGCATCCGCCTCGGGGATCCGCTCGCCCTCGCGAAGTTCCTGCTGCGCGACCAGGTGGAGTGGACCGACGACGCCATCCGGACCGCGATGCACGCGGAGGCGCCCACCACCGTGCGGCTGCGTCACCCGGTGCCGGTGCACATCACGTACGCCACCGCGGTGGCCCGGGGCAACGGCGACGTCTTCTTCTATCCCGACGTCTACGGTCATGATCGCACCCTCGACCAGCTGCTCCGGAAGGGCTACCCCTATCCCGTCGCCACGCGGACCGTGAAGGTGGCCCCGGTGGAGGACGCCGGGACCTGAGCGCCCCGGGTTCCGGGCATGGTGCCACCCCGATTAGGTTCCCCGCCTTCGTTGCCGAGACTGGGACAGGCGGGAGGCGACCGATGCGGGGCTGGCTGCGACGGGTGACGGGACTGGCGGGCGTGGCCGCCGTGGGCACGCTGCTGCTCGCGGGGGTGCTCGGCCTCGCCGCGCCCGGGGCCCGCGCGCCGATCGCGCCCGATTCCACCGCCGACTCCACCACGCAGGCGCTCACCCGGGCGCTGCGCCCGCTGCTCGGGCTGAGCGGCCGGCTGCGGGCCGTCAGCCTCACGCTGGACACCGCGGCCCGCTCGCCGCTGGCCGCGCTGGTGCCCGCGCTCGCGGCCGCCGAGCCCGGGCTGCATCCCACCGGACTCGAGGCGCCCGACGGCAGCGACATCGCCGCGCTGGCGCTGGTGCCGCTCCGCGCCAAGCGGGGCCCCACGTGGAACGGCTACCGCATCGGCTACTGGCCCGGCGAGCGGGCCGGCCGCGCCTCCCGCTACCCGCTGCCCGACGGCCTGCTCGAGGTCACGCCGGCCACGCAGGAGCTGCCGCTCTCGGCCCACTTCCGGGTGCGCGACTTCCTCACCCACGACCAGGCCGGCGTGTGGCCCAAGGTCCTGGTGATCCGGCTGCCGCTGCTCGACAAGCTGGAGCTGATCGTCGAGGAGCTGGCACGCGAGGGCCGGCCCACGGCGGTGCGGGTCATGTCCGGCTTCCGTACCCCGCAGTACAACGCCCTCGGCGTGGGCCCGCGCGGCGGGCGCGCCCGCGACAGCCGTCACATGTACGGCGACGCCGCCGACATCTACGTGGATGCCGACGGCGATGGCCGGATGGACGACCTCGATGGCGATGGCCGCGTCACGGTCCAGGATGCCCGCTGGCTGGCGGCGCTCGCCGCCCGGGTGGAGCAGGCCTATCCCTCAGTGACCGGCGGTATCGGGGTGTACCGCGCCACGGCCGCGCACGGCCCCTTCGTCCACGTGGACGTGCGGGGTACCCCGGCCCGCTGGTAGGGGGCCGCCCCGGTCAGGTCTCCGCCGCCGGCACCAGCGCCGGCGCCTCCGCCGCCCGCCCCAGCTGCTGTTCCTGCCACAACGAGTAGATCGCCGGGATCACCACCAGGGTCAGCACCGTGCTGCTCAGCATGCCGCCCACCATCGGTGCGGCGATGCGCTGCATCACGCTGGCGCCCGCACCCTCGCCCCACAGGATCGGCAGCAGCCCGGCGACGATCGCGGTCACGGTCATCATCTTGGGCCGCACCCGGTCCACCGCCCCGGCCGTGATCGCGGCGTCGAGGTCGGCGCGGGTAGCGCCGGGGCGCCGGCGGGCGTCCCACGCCTGGTCCAGGTAGAGCAGCATCACCACGCCGGTCTCGGCGGCCACCCCCGCCAGCGCAATGAACCCGATCGCGACCGCCACCGACCAGTTGAAGTGCAGCAGGCTCAGCAGCCACACCCCGCCCACCAGCGCGAAGGGCAGCGACAGCATCACGAGCACCGCCTCGCCCACCCGCCCGAAGGTCAGGAACAGCAGCAGGAAGATGATCGCCAGCGTGGCGGGCACCACCACCCGGAGCCGGGCGGCAGCGCGCTGCATGTACTCGTACTGGCCGCTCCAGCGCAGCGTGTAGCCGGCGGGCAGCGGCACCATGGTCGCCACCATGCGCTGGGCCTCCGCGACGTAGCCCGCGATGTCGCGGCCGGCCACGTCCACGTACACCCACGCCGTGGGCATGGCGTCCTCGGTGCGGACCACCATCGGGCCGGCCACCTCGCGGATTGTGGCCACCTGGCCCAGCGGCACGTACGCCACCGGGCCGGGCGTGGCGGGCGTGGCGTTGCCGCCCATGCCCATCCCGGGGCCGGCCTCCGCCCGGCCATGCGCCGCGCGGATCAGCACGTCGAGCAGCCGCGCGGGGTTGTCACGCAACTCGTGCGGGTACCGGATCCGCACCCCGTAGCGCTCCCGCCCCTCGACCGTCTGGGTCACGGTCATCCCCCCGATGGCCGTCGCGATGACGGCCTGCACGTCGCCCACGTTGAGCCCGTGGCGCGCCGCCGCCGCCCGGTCGATGTCGATGTCCAGGTAGTAGCCGGATTCGGCCCGCTCGGCGAAGGCACTGCGGGTGCCGGGCACCATCCGGAGCGCGGCCTCCACCTGCCGCCCCTGCCGCTCCAGCTCCCCCAGGTCGGGCCCGAACAGCTTCACGCCGACCGGCGTCCGGATGCCGGTGGCCAGCATGTCGATCCGGCCCTTGATCGGCATGGTCCAGGCATTGGTGACGCCCGGCAGCCGGGTGACCGAGTCCATCTCCGCCAGCAGCCGGTCGGGCGTGAGCCCGGGGCGCCACGCGGACCGCGGCCTGAGGGTAATGGTGGTCTCGAACATGTCGAGCCCGGCGGGGTCGGTCGCGGTCTCGGCCCGTCCCGCCTTCCCCCATACGCTCGCCACTTCGGGGATGGCGCGGAGGGCCGCGTCCTGGATGCGGAGCACCTCGCGGGCCCGCGCCACGCTGGCGCCGGGAAGGGTCGTGGGCATGAACAGCACCGTGCCCTCGTCCAGCGGCGGCATGAATTCGCCGCCCAGCCGCTGCCACGGGATCCAGGTGAGGATCAGCGCCGCGAGGGCCAGCGTCACCGTGAGCACGCGGTGCCGCAGCACCAGGCCGATGACCGGCCGGTAGGCCCGGACCAGCAGCCGGTTGAGCGGGTTGGCCTCCTCCGGCAGGATCCGGCCCCGGATGAAGAGCCCCATCGCCACCGGGACGAGAGTCACCGCCAGCAGGCTGGCCGCCGCCATCGCGAAGGTCTTGGTGAAGGCGAGCGGCTTGAACAGCCGCCCCTCCTGGCCCTCCAGCGCGAACACCGGCAGGAACGATACCGTGATGATGAGCAGCGAGAAGAACAGCGCCGGCCCCACCTCGCGCGCCGCGCGGCTCACCACCGCCCACCGGTCCGCGCCGCGCAGCGGCACGCCGGGATGGGCGGCGGCGTGGCGTTCGAGGTGGGTGTGCAGGTTCTCGATCATGACGATCGCCGCGTCGATCATGGCGCCGATGGCGATCGCGATCCCGCCCAGGGACATGATGTCGGCCGTGAGCCCCAGCCAGCGCATCAGCAGGAAGGCGAGCAGGATCCCCACCGGCAGCGTCAGCACCGCCACCAGCGCCGACCGGGCGTGGGCCAGGAACAGCAGGCACACCAGCGCCACGATCAGGCTCTCCTCCAGCAGCTTGCCGCGCAGCGTGGCGATCGCCTCGTGGATGAGGTCGCTTCGGTCGTAGACCGGACGGACCACCACGCCGGGCGGGAGCCCGCTGGTCACCTCCGCCAGCCGGGCCTTCACCGCGTCGATCACCGCGAGGGCATTCTCGCCGAAGCGCATCACCACGATCCCGCCCACCGCGTCGCCCCGGCCGTCGAGGTCGGCGATGCCGCGCCGGGCGGCCGGCCCCACCGTCACCCGGCCCAGTTCCGCGACCCGGATCGGGACCCCGCCGGCCGTCGCGCCGACCACCACCTCCTCGATGTCGGCGATGGACTTGAGGTACCCCAGGCCGCGCACCATGTGCTCCCGTTCGGAGAGCTCCACCACCATCGCCCCGACATCCGAGTTGGCGTTCTGCAGCGCCCGGATCACCTGCGGGATCGCGATGCCGTACGCCTGCAGCCGCGCCGGGTCGAGGTCCACCTGGTACTGCTTCTCGAAGCCGCCCAGCGAGGCCACCTCCGAGACGCCCGGGACCGCGGTGAGGGCGTAGCGCAGGTACCAGTCCTGCAGCCCCCGCAGCTGCGCCAGGTCCATGCGGCCGGTCGTGTCCTCCAGGGCGTACTGGTACACCCACCCCAGCCCGGTGGCGTCGGGGCCCATGGTGGGCGTGACCGGCCCGGGCAACTTGCCCTTGATGCCGTTGAGGTACTCCAGCACCCGGGTGCGGGCCCAGTACAGGTCCGTGCCGTCGGCAAAGATCACGTACACGAAGGACACGCCGAAGAACGAGTAGCCCCGCACCGTGCGGGCGCCCGGGACCTTGAGCATCTCCGCCGCGATGGGATAGGTGACCTGGTCCTCGACGATGCGCGGCGCCTGCTCGGGATACTCCGCCTGCACGATGACCTGCACGTCGCTCAGGTCGGGCAGCGCCTCGAGCGGCGTGTGCCGCAGGGCCCACACCCCTCCGGCCACCGCGAGCGCGGTGCCCAGCAGCACCAGGAAGCGGTTCCGCGTGGACCAGTCGATGAGTCGCGCGAGCATCGGTCAGTCCCCCTGGCCGTGGTGGTCATGCGCCGGCGGGGTGGCCGGCGTCATCCCCGGCATGCCGGGCATGTCCCGCATCGGGGCCGCTCCGGGCTCCATCCGTGCCCCCGGCGCGGTCATGTCCATGCCGGGCATGTCGCCCATGCCGCCCAGCAGCGTCCCCAGGTTGGACTCGGCATCGAGGAGGAAGGTGGCCGATGCCACCACGGTGTCCCCCGGCTGTACCCCTGCCAGTACCTGCAGCCGGTCCTCGGTCTGCAGCCCGAGCGTGACATCGGTGGGCGTGAAGCGGCCGTCGGGGCGCTTCAGGAAGACGAGGTTGCGCGCCCCGGTGGAGAGCACCGCGGAGCGGGGGACGCTGAGCACAGTGCCCGCCACCCGCGGCGAGAAGCGCATGGTGGCAAACATCCCCGGCTTGAGCCGGAGCCCGGGGTTGGGGAGCGCCACCCGGATGCGGCCGGTGCGGGTCTCGGGGTCCAGAGTCGGATAGACGTAGGTGATCTGCCCGGTGCGGCTCTCCCCCGGCAGGGCCTGGAACTCGGCGGTGACCTCCTGCCCCACGCGGGTGACGCCGAGGTCCTGCTCGAACACCTCCCCCTCGAGCCACACCACGCCCAGGTCGGCGATCCGGTAGAGGGCGCTCCCCGCCATCACTTGCTGGCCCTGCAGCACGTTCTTCTCCACGATCACGCCGCTCGCCGGCGCGCGCAGCACGATGCCGTGCGGGGCCCGGCCGCTGCGCTCGATCTCGGCCACGAGGTCGGCGGGGAGGTCCCACGCCCGGAACCGCTCCCGCGCCGCGGCGACCAGGCGCTCCGCCTGCTCCCGCGCCTCCGGCGTGCCCCCGGCCACCTGCGCCGCCAGCCGCTCGGCGAGGAGCAGCTCCTCCGCGGCGGAACTCACCATCGGCGCATAGAGCGTGAGCAGCGGCTCGCCCGCGCGCACCGCGCGGCCGGTGAAGTCGGCGTGCAGCCGCTCCACCCAGCCATCCACCCGTGGCGCGACGGTCACCAGGCGAGTCTCGTCGTACGTCACCTGGCCCACCACGCGCACGCTGTGCGCCAGCGGACCGCTCAGTACCGGCGCGTAGGTGATCCCGATGCGGCGCTGCTCGTCCGCGCCGAGTTGCACCGGGCCGGCCTGGTCCGCGGCCGGTGCGGCGGCGCCGTGCTGGTGGCCCGCCGGCGCCTGCGGAGCGGCCTCGTGCGGTGCCAGCCGCCAGGCGGTCCAGCCCGCCAGGCCGAGGATCAGCACGCTGATCAGCGCGGTCGTGGCCCGCCCCCGGGCGGGGGCCGTGGAGGGGATCGTGTCGGTCATTGGTCGGCTCCGGTGGGAGTGGCGCGCAGGAGCGGCGTCGCCGTGAGTGCCTCGAGCTCGGCCAGGGCGCGGCCCAGCCCGGCGTCCAGCCGGACCAGTTCCTGTCGCGCCATCACCAGCGCGAGGTCGCTCTCGATCAGGGTGGTGAAGTCCACCAGCCCGCGGCGGAAGCCGGCGAGCGCGGATGCCGCCGCGGCCTCGAGCTGGGGCAGGAGAGTGGTACGGTAGAGCGTGGCGGTCGCCGTGGCCTGGTCCGCCTCGGCGCTGAGGGTGCTCACCTGGTCGCGGGTCTCGAGCCGCATCGCGTCGAGGTCCGCCCGCGCGGCCGCCTGGCGGGCCAGCGCCTCGTCCCGCATCGCATGCTGCAGCCGTCCCGGCGCGATCGGCAACGCGAAGCCGAGCATGAAGCTGGCCATCCGGTCGGTCCCGCCACTCGGCATGGACCGTTGTCCGTAGGTCACCCCGAGCGTCAGGTCGGGCCAGATCTCGCGGCCGGCGCGAGTGGCGAGGAGCCCCTGCGCCTCCACGTCGCGTGCGCCCGCGGCGAGGGCCGGCCGATCGCCGAGGGCCCATGTCTCGAGGCTGTCGCGGGAGGGGAGCGAATCGGGGAAGCCCGGGAGCCGTGCCGGCGCCACCGGCTGGTCGAGCGGCCGGCCTCGGAGGGCATTCAGGCCGCCCGCAGTCCCGCGGCGCATCGCCCGGAGGCGGAGCAGCATCTCGTCCATCCGCGCCACCTCGACCTGGGCGCGGAGCACCGCCGCCTGGGGCACCAGCCCCTGTGCGTAGCCCGCCTCACTGGCCCGCAGCGCCTCGGCCAGGAGCCCGCGGCCCTGCTCGGTGACGGCGAGCATGCCCTCCGTCTCGTACAGGGCGAAGAACCGCCGCGCGCCCTCGGCGCGCACCGCGAGCCGCGCCTCGCGCGCCCGGTCGGCCTCGGCCTCCGCGCCGGCACGGGCGGCGCGGACGCTGAGGCCGGTCTTTCCGGCCACCGGTACCATCTGCATCAGGGTGACCTGGTTCATCCCGAGCGGTTGCGCCTGGCCCAGCCCGGGCAGGCTCCGGTTCATCAGGGCGAACTGGACAGTGGGATCCGGCCAGCGACCGGCGGGCCGGATGCGGGCGCGGGCCGCCTCGGCCTCAGCCGCGGCCGCCTGCAGTCGCGGGTGGGTGGCATCGAGGTCGGCATACACCGACTCGAGGGTGAGCGGCGCCTGTGCCGCCGCCGGGCTCGCGACCAGCGCGAGTCCCAGCAGTCCGACGGACAATCGCATGACTTCGTCCTGATCCAGGATCCACGTCCGCGGGGACGGTCCCCGGGGACGCCGGGCGATCCCGTGGGATCACCCGGTGGTACGTGCGGAGTGGATCAGGCGCGTGGGGGAGGGCTGTCGGGCGGGAGGGCGCGGATGGCGGCGAGCGCGGCCTCGCGGCCGGCCGGGGTGCCGGCGGAGGCCGCGACGCGGGGCGCGAGGGTCGCGACGGGGAGGGCCACTGCCGTGGCACAGGCCACCATGCCGATGCAGGCGGCACCCGGTACACCGGGGCACTCGTGATGCCCGGGAAGGGGAGCCGGGACGGGCATCTCGTGCCCGGCGTGATGGGTCGCAACCGGTACCGCCGCCATCGGGGCGCACTCCGCACGAACCCCGCTGCTGGTGAGCAGCGTGGCCGGGAGGAGCGCCATGGCGCAGATGCGGTACAGTCGCGTCATCACCTGCAAGGTCATCCGGAGACGTGATCCCGACTTGAAGGGTCTGTTAACGGCTCTTCACGCTAGCGGGTTGAATCCTTCGGCGCCACTCTTGGCTCTTCCCAGTGTCGGGCCACACCGGCATCCTGATCCATTCCGCAACCTGGAGGCTTCCATGGCGTCCTCGCTCCTCCCCAAGAACGAGCACCCGATCGAGCGCGGTGCGCGCGTGCTGCTCGGCGTCGGCCTGCTGGCGATCGCGTTCGTCGGCCCGAGGACGCCGTGGGGCTACCTGGGCATCATCCCCCTCGCCACCGGCCTGCTCGGCAGCTGCCCGCTGTACACGGTCCTCGGCATCAACACCTGCCCGGTCGCGCAGCGTTGACCGAACCCGACGCGGCCCTCCTCCGGCGTGCCGCCGGGGGGGACCGGTCGGCGTACGACACCTTCGTCACCCGGCACCAGGATGCGCTGTTCCGCTTCCTGCGCCTCGCCGCCGGGCAGGATGGGGATGCGGAAGACGCCCTGCAGGAGGCCTTTCTTGCCGCGTGGCGCGCGGCGGGCGGCTTCCGGGGCGGGGACTCGGCGCGCGCGTGGCTCTTCACCATCGGGCGGCACGCGCTGCTCCGGCTGCGCCGCCGCCGGGTGGATGAACCCGCCGACCTGGTGCCGCTGGAGGCGCTGGGGTGCGAGGCGGGGTGGGGCGGGGAACCCGCCGTGGAGCCGGCGGGCGGGGACCGGCGGGCGCAGCTCACCGCCGCCCTGGGGCGGCTGGCCCCGCCGGACCGCGAGGTGATCGTGCTGCGGGAACTGGAAGGCTTCTCGGGGGAGGAGGCGGCCGCGCTGCTCGGGCTGGAGCTGCCGGCGCTCAAGTCGCGGCTGCACCGCGCCCGCCTCCGGCTGGCGGCGGAACTGCGGAGGGACCATGGCTGACCTGGACCGGGAGGTGGCGGGACTCCGGTGCCGCGACGTGCTGGAGCGGCTCTCGGACTTCCTCGACGGGGAGCTGGACGCGACGGCGGTGGCGCGAGTGCAGGCGCACCTGCGCGGGTGCGACCGGTGCGAGCGCTTTGGCGGGCAGATCGGCACCCAGGTGGCGGACCTGCGCCGCGAGCTGGCGGCTCCTCCCCCGCTCGACATGGACCTGGCGGGCCGGCTGCGCGATCGGCTGGCCGCCGAGCCCTGAGCCTCAGCCCCGGGGGCGCCGGGCCGCGGCCGGCTCGCGGGGCTTCTCGTAGTCGCCCGGCTCCGGCGGGCGGAAGGTCAGGTCCACCGCGACGAACAGGGTCTTCGACCAGGGATAGAACAGCACCGGGAAGCAGAGCATCAGCACCAGGCCGCCCCACATCATCGCGTCCCACGGCGGGCTGGGCCAGGTCCGCACCAGCACCCCCACCAGCGCCAGCGCGAACACCCCCTCGGTCGCGAAGAGGTTGATGGTGTTCGACCCCACCCAGTAGCCCCCCTCCGGCTCCCGGTCGAACCGCAGGCCGCAGCTGGGGCAGCTCGGGCACATCCGGAGCCAGGCCACGAAGACCGGCCCCCCGCCGCAGGCGGGGCAGCGCAGCCGGGCGGCACGAAGGAACGGATGGAGCGCGCACGGGGTCATGACTCCGGAATCTATCTCCGCGGTCTCGAATGGGGAGGAAGTCGCTCGGAGGTGTGCTCAAGTTCCGGTGCCCGGAGGTCGAAGCTCGCGGTAGAAGACGATCGCGGCAGAGGCATTTGACCCGGAGGAGCTGATGGCAACGAGCAGCGAGGCACGCGCCGGCATCCAGACCGAGATCCAGCAGGCGATCGCGGCGCACGGCATGTGGAAGGTGCGGATGAAGCAGGCGCTGAGGAGCGGGACGATCGACCAGGAGCCCGCGGCGGTCCGGCTGGACAACCAGTGTGCCTTCGGCAAGTGGCTCCACGCCTGCCCGCCGGGGGTGAAGCAGACGCCGTTTCACGGGGCAGTGCTGCGACTGCATGCCGAGTTCCACCAGGTGTCGTCCGAGGTCTACGCCCACCTGAAGGCGGGGCGTCGGGCCGACGCCGAGGCGATGCTCGCGCCGGAGGGGCAGTGGACGCTCGCCTCGGTGAACCTCACCTCCAAGATGGTGGAGTGGCAGCGGTCCCTGTGACCTGAGCCGCCGGTCGGGACTCGCGGGGCCGCGGCCGGGAGGTCGCGGCCCCGCGTCGTGTCAGGGCAGGGCGGGGCGGGCAGGGCGGCCTGGCTCCCGCCGGGCGGCGAGGAGCATCGCCGCGGCCTCTCCGGCCGGCCCACCTTTCGCGGCGATCTTCGCGAGGGTCTCGTCGTCCTGGGGGCCGAGCTGGGTGGCGATGGTGATGATCATGGCGCGATGACTCTGGGCCTCGCGCTCGGCGACGGCCAGGCGGTTGGCCTTGAGCCCGAGGAAAAGGGCACCGATCAGCAGGCCGATGAAGATGGCCAGCGCGGCATCGAGCGTCTCGCGCGGGATCAGGCCGCGGATCGCGGCGACCACGAGGCCCAGGCACAGCCCGGCGAACAGCAGCAGGCCCCAGGTGGTCAGGCGCAGGCCGCGGACGGCCTCGCTCGCCGCCACGCGCTGCCGCCGTCCCGGCCTCACTCGGGATCCTCGCCGCCCAGCTCGTAGCGTTCATCCACCATCGCGCTGACCCGGTTGAGGACCTGGCGCAGTTCGGCGACGACCGGGTCGCCGCTCCGGGCCCAGGCGACGAGGTCCCAGGGCTGGTCGGCGAAGGCGTCGGGCGGCATCGCCTCCTCGGCCGCGAGGAAGACCAGCGCCTCGAGGCTGGCGTCCGGGTCGCTCCAGATCCCGACCGCCTCGTCGTCCTTTTCCGCGTGGGTGGTCTCGGCTGCGGCCTCGTCGAACACCGCCGCGGCGGCCTCCGCGCCGCTCCCGCCCAGCACGATCGCGAGCCCGCCCCGCTCGATCAGCGAGAGGGCGAACTCCTGGCTCAACTCCCGGGCGGCAGTGCCGTCGGCGTCGAACCACAGCAACGCCACGAACACCCGGTCGAGGGCGGGGACCGGGGCGGGCGGCAGGTTGAACGCGGGAGTGGTGGCGAGGAAGACCCGCTTGTCTTCGTGGTCGGGAAAGCGGGTGAGCGGCATGGCGGCGTACCGGAGGTCCCTGGGTCCCGGCCGGGGGTGGCCGATGGTCGAATCTAGCGCCGGCGCCGGCGGGGCGTCAGCGCCCGCGCCTCACAGGGGCAGGTCTTCGCGCACCAGCGCAAGAATCGCGGCCTGGGGCACCACGAGATACTTCTTCTCCTCGAAGCTGATCTCGACCGCGGCCTTGCGGAAGAAGATCGCGTGGTCGCCCACGCGGGCCTGCATCGGGCGCCAGCGCAGCGGGCGGTCGCTGGTCTTCCACGGCTCGTCCTCGGCAGCGCTGGTGAGGTCGGGCGCCGGGTCGCCCGGGCCCACGGCGATCACCAGGCCGCTCTGCACCTGCTGCGCGTCGATGGCGGTGGCCGGCAGGTAGAGCCCCACCCGGGTGCGCTCCTCGCCCTCCTCCGGCGCGACCAGCACCCGGTCACCCACCAGGATCAGCTGCTTTCGCGGGAACTCCATGTCGGTGCTCACGCCGGCCGGATCTCGAGGACCCGCAGGGTGCGCTGGCCCCGGGGGAGGCGCAGCTCCAGCTCGTCGCCCACCTTGCGGCCCTTGAGCGCCCGGCCCAGCGGCGAGGCCAGCGAGATGTGCCCGGCCTCGATGTCCATCATCTCCGCCAGCACCAGCATGAAGGTCTCCTCCTCCTCGGTGTCGAGGTCGAGCACCTTCACGCTCGAGCCGAGCCCCACCTGGCCGGCCGGGGTCTCGGTGGTGGACAGCTGACTCGCCTGCGCCAGGCGCTGGTGCAGCTGCCCCAGCCGGGCCTGCACGAACTGCTGCCGCTCCAGCGCCGCCTTGTACTCCGAATTCTCGCGCAGGTCGCCCAGCTCCACCGCCTGGGCGATGGCCTGGGGGATCAGCACATTGAGTTCATGACTGAGCTGCTCGATTTCGGCGCCCAGTTTCTCGCGCATCTCACGCAGCATCGGGGGTCCCGGGGGAAAAAAGGAAACGGCCCGGGCCAGACCAGCGACTCGCCCGGGGCGTCCAGACTCCGACCACCATATTCATAATATCGCCCGGCGCGGCCCGCGGCTATAGTCCCTGCCGGACGGCGACGTTGCAACGCGGGGCGGACCGGATTCCGGTCGGGAGGCGACATGCGGAGCTGGCGGGGGATGCTGGCGGGGGTGGCCCTGCTGGCGGGCGCCGGGCCGGTGGCGGCGCAGGAGGCCGCACCGCCGGTGGTGCTGACCGAGCGGGCGGCGCTGGACTCCCTGCTCACCGACCTGGCGACGGTGGACAGCAGTATCGTCATCGCGGCGCGGTACGCCACGGCGGACAACTTCACCGGCGCGCCGCTGCCGGGGTACGGCCCCAACCGGATCTACCTGCGGCGCGAGGCGGCGGCCGCGCTGGGCCGGGTGCAGCGGCGGCTCCGCTCCGGCGGCATCGGACTCAAGGTGTTCGACGGCTACCGCCCGGTGCGCGCCACCGAGGCGATGGTGGCCTGGGCCCGGCGGACGGGGCAGGCCGCGCTCATCCGGGATGGCTACATCGCCAGCCACAGCCGGCACAACCTGGGGCTGGCGGTGGACCTCACCCTGGTGGACTGGTCGGTGGGGGGACGGGAGGTGGACCTGGGGACGCCCTACGACACCTTCTCGGAGGCAGCGCACTGGGCCAGCGCCACCGGGCGCACCCTGCGCTACCGGCAACTGCTGCGGCGAGTAATGGAAGAGGAAGGGTTCCGGCAGTACGAGCAGGAGTGGTGGCACTACAGCTACGTGGTCCCCGGGACGCCGCCCGCCCTCAACGTCCCGGTGCCGTGATTCTGCCGGCTTACCCCGCCCGCGCCTGCCAGGCCTCAAGGATCCGGGCCAGCTGCCGAACGTGGACCTCGAGATGCTCCCCGTAGGTCTCCAGCCAGCGCTCGACGCCGTAGCTGGGGTGCTCGGTGTGGCGTCCGGTCTTGCGCCAGTCGTTCTCGCCCAGCCGCGCGAGCAGGGGCACGGTATTGGCCCGCACCGCCCGGATCGTGGCCAGGGCGAGGGGGAGGGGGTGCGCATGGTAGTCGAGCACCACCGCCCAGCGGTCCTGGTCGTACCCCAGGATGACCGGATCCGGCTCCGCCAGCAGGTAGCGGAGCCGCATGTGCGCGTTGGTCTCGCTGTCGGCGCAGTGGACGATGACTTCGTGGGGGCTCCAGGCGCCGGGCGCGGGGCGCCACTGGAGGGCCGGGTCCGGGATCAGGGCCAGGGCCGCCTCGAGGCGGTCGGGACCGGCGCGATACCGGGCGATCCAGGCGGTCCGTTCGGCGGGGGTCATGGCGGCTCCGGGGCGGCGGGGGGTGTCAGGCCCGGGCTGACAACGCCCGGTGCCGCCGGAGTTTACACCCTTGTCAAGGGATTTGTTTGTCCTTTTTTCATATTTTCTTGACTCTCCCGAGAGGCCCCACTATTCTCTCGCTGGCATTTTCATGCCCCCCTGTATCCCCCGTTCGCATGACAGGATGCGCCTACTGATGGCCCAGCCCTCTGTCCGGAGCTTCCTCCGCGGGACTCCGGTCCTCCTGCTCGCGGTGGCGCTGCTCGCCGCCGGCTGTTCCCCGCATGATTATCCCCAGACGACACTCCTGCCCCGGGCCGACTACGCCCGCGACGCGGACCACATCATGCGGACGACGCTCCTGTGGGCGACGATCGTCTTTGTGCTGGTCGAGGGCGCGCTGCTGGTGGCGATCTTCAAGTTCCGGGACCGCCCGGGCGCGGCGGAGCCGGTGCAGACCCACGGCAACACCACGCTCGAGATCGTGTGGACCATCATCCCCGCGTTCATCCTGGCGATGATCGCGGTGCCGACGGTGCGCACCATCTTCAAGACGGCGCAGAAGCCGGGGCCGGACGCGCTGCAGGTGGAGGTGATCGGGCACCAGTGGTGGTGGGAGTTCCGCTACCCGCAGCTCGGTATCACCACCGCGGGCGAGCTCAAGGTGCCGGCCGGCCGTACCGTCACGCTGGAGATGACCACGGCGGACGTGCTGCACAGCTTCTGGCTGCCGCAGTTCGCGGGCAAGCGGGACGTCTTCCCGGGCCGCTACAACAACCTGTGGTTCAAGGCCGAGGTCGAGGGCAACTTCCCGGCGCAGTGCGTGGAGTTCTGCGGCGCGCAGCACGGGCGGATGGCCTACCGGATCGTGTCGCTGGCGCCGGAGGCGTTCGACGCCTGGGCCGCCAACTTCAACACCCCCCCGAAGGACTTCACTGCCGACAGCACCGCCAGCCAGCTGGTGAAGGACGGGCAGGCGCTGTTCCTGGCGAAGGGCTGCGTGGGCTGCCACTCAATGTACCCGGCGCTGCCGCTCACCGGGCCCAACCTGCACCACGTGGGCAGCCGCAGCTACATCGCGGCGGGCACGCTGCAGAACACCGACGCGAACCTGGCGCGCTGGATCCAGCACCCGCAGGCGTGGAAGCCCGGCGTGCTCATGCCCGAGCTGGGCGTGACGGACCAGGAGGCCCAGGCCCTCGTGGCCTACCTCCGCGCCAACCAGTAATCCCCGACGGCTGTGCCGCGGCCGGTGCGCCGGCCGCGTGACCTTTGACGAGGACCCGACATGGCAACGACGGCCCTGGAGCACGCCCCCGCGCAGCACGAGGAGGCCACCGGGTTGTGGAGCTGGATCACCACGGTGGACCACAAGCGGATCGGCATCATGTACGGCCTGACCGCCTTCCTCTTCTTCCTCATGGGCGGCATCGAGGCGCTGATCATCCGGCTGCAGCTGTGGGGCCCGGATGGGCGGCTGGTGAGCGCGGAGGTGTACAACCAGCTGTTCACCATGCACGGCACCACCATGATCTTCCTCGGGGTGATGCCGCTGTCCGCGATGTACTTCAACTACCTGATCCCGCTGCAGCTGGGCGCCCGGGACGTGGCGTTCCCCCGGCTGAACGCGTTCAGCTACTGGGTGTTCCTCGCGGGCGGCCTGCTGATCAACGCCAGCTGGCTGTTCGGCGCCGCGCCCGACGGCGGCTGGTTCGGCTATGCCAACCTGACCACCAAGCAGTTCTCGCCGGGCATGAACATCGACTTCTGGACGGTGGGCCTGCAGATCCTCGGCGTGGCCTCGCTGGCGGCGGCGGTGAACTTCTTCGTCACCACCATCAACCTGCGCGCGCCCGGCATGAAGATGATGCACATGCCGATGTTCGTGTGGATGGCCTTCATCACCCAGATCCTGCTGCTGCTCTCGTTCCCGATCATCACCGTCGCGCTGATCCTGCTGATGATCGACCGGACCTTCGGCACCCACTTCTTCGTCCCCTCCGGCGGCGGCGACCCGGTGCTGTGGCAGCACCTGTTCTGGCTGTTCGGGCACCCCGAGGTGTACATCCTGATCCTGCCCTCGTTCGGGCTGGTGTCGGAGATCCTCCCGGTGTTTTCGCGCAAGCCGCTCTTCGGCTACGCGGCGATGGTCTTCAGCGGCGCGTTCATCGCCTTCGTGGGCTTCGGGGTGTGGGCCCACCACATGTTCGCCACCGGCATGGGCCCGTTCGCCGACGCGTTCTTCTCCCTGGCCACGATGGTCATCGCCATCCCGACCGGGGTGAAGATCTTCAACTGGATCGGCACGATGTGGGGCGGCCGGCTGGCCTTCAAGACGCCGATGCTGTTCGCCATCGGCTTCATCGCCATGTTCATCATGGGCGGCCTCTCGGGCGTGATGCACTCCTCGCCGCCGGCCGACCTGCAGCAGACCGACACCTACTTCATCGTGGCCCACTTCCACTACGTGCTGTTCGGCGGCGCGATCTTCGCGCTGACGGGCGGGGCCTACTTCTACTGGCCCAAGATGTTCGGCAAGATGCTGGACGAGGGGCTGGGGAAGGTGCACTTCTGGCTGATGCTGCTCGGGTTCAACCTGACCTTCTTCCCGATGCACATCCTGGGGCTCAACGGCATGCCCCGCCGGGTGTACACCTACAGCGCCGAGTCGAACTTCGCGCTGCTCAACAAGCTGGAGACCGTGGGCGCCTTCCTGCTGGCGGTGTCCATGCTGGTGTTCGTCATCAACATCCTGAAGACCTGGCGCAGCACCCAGGGCCCTTGCCCGGCGGATCCGTGGGACGGCGCGACCCTGGAGTGGTCCATCCCCTCGCCGCCGCAGCACTTCAACTTCCCGACGCTGCCCCGGGTCCACGGCCGCGACGCGCTGTGGGAGATGAAGCGCGCCGCGGGCGGCCGGCTGCCGGAGCCGGTGCGGGTGGATGAACACGCCGTGGCCATGCCCAACCCGTCGTGGCGCCCGCTGGTGGCCGCCATCGGCGTGGCGGTGACGCTGGGCGGGTTCATCGGCGGCTCGCACCTGCCGGTGCACCTGGTCGGCGTCGCGATCCTGCTCTTCGGCATCTACAGCTGGGCCTTCGAGCCGCCCTTCGGGGCCGCCGGGCACTGAGCCGCGGGCCGGCGCCCCCGCCGGCCCCCACCGAACCACTGATCGGGAGACTTTCCGTGGCGACTGCGCCCGCGCACGCTGACGACCATCACTACACGGCCACCGGGATCGACAACCGGAAGCTGGCGATCTGGACCTTCATCGGGTCCGAATGCATGTTCTTCGCCTCGCTGATCGGCACCTACCTGGTGTACAAGGGGCGCGACATCGTCGGCCCCAAGCCGCACGCAGAGTGGCTGCTCAATGGGGTCCCCCAGGAGCAGATGCTCGAGATCCCGCTGGTCACCTTCGGCACCGCCCTGCTGCTGTTCAGCTCGTTCTTCGTGGTGCTGGCGCTCAACGGCGCCCAGCGCGGGAAGCGCAGCCAGCTGGTCGGGTGGCTCTCCGCCACGATCTTCTGCGGCGTGTTCTTCGTGGGCATGCAGGTGTACGAGTTCAGCCACTTCGTGCACCGGGGCATGGGGTACACCACCAACCTCTTTGCCTCCACGTTCTTCACCCTGACGGGGTTCCACGGCACCCACGTGACCCTGGGCCTGATCTGGCTCATCTCGGTCCTGTTCGTGGCCCTCCGGGGCAAGCTGCCGCCCGAGAAGTCGCTCAACCTGGAGATCGCCGCGCTCTACTGGCACTTCGTGGACGTGGTCTGGATCGTGATCTTCCCCGTCGTCTACCTCATCCGCTGAGCCGGCCGCCCATGACCGCATCCGCGCACGCGCACGCCGACGAGCACGCGCACCCGACCTGGCAGACCTACACGAAGATTGCGCTCATCCTGTTCGTGCTGACCGCGCTCGAGGTGTGGTGCTACGAAATCGTCCACCGCCACAGCCCCGCCGGCCTGGCCGTCGTGCTGGAGCCGGTGGTGACCGAGGTGCTGCTGATCCTCTCCGCCATCAAGTTCGCGCTGGTGGCGATGTTCTACATGCACCTCAAGTCGGACGGCAAGCTGCTGAGCGGGATCTTCGGCTTCTCGCTGCTGCTCGCCGCGGTGGTCATCTCCGCCCTGATGATCATCTTCTACTACCTCTACATGCACAGCCCGACGGCGAACCCGTTGAAGTAGGGCGGTAGGACCGAGGCGGTAGGGCGGTAATCTGGAAATCAGAAGGGCGGGCTCCGGTGAGCCCGCCCTCCTTTGTTTACCGCCTTACCGCCTCACCGCCTACCACGTGTCCCCGCCCTCCGGCGGCGGCCAGGCGCCGAACGCCCGCCGGAGCTGCGCCACCTGCCCCGTGTGGTAGCTGTTGTGCGCCACCATCTGCCACAGGACGTCCCGCACCGTCTCGCCCAGGCGGGCATGCACGACCCGCGCGCCCTCGGCGCCCACCGCGCGGGTGGCCCAGCCCGCGAGCGCGGCGAGCTGGGCCGTGAACCGCTCGACCTCCCGCTGCCACGCGGCGGCGTCAGGCGGCGCCGGGGTCGGGGGCCAGCTCTCGGCCGCGCGCACCGGGTAGGGCACCTCCGGGCCCTCCAGGGAGCGGAGCTCGTAGTCCATCCAGTAGTTCATGTGCCACAGCTGGGCCCAGATGGTGTGCTCCACACCCGGGAGCACCCGGCCCGTCAGCGCCAGGTCGAGCCCGTGCAGGCAGGCCACCGGATCGGCGTGGGCGCCACGGCCGCGCAGCAGCTGCTGCAGCACGTCCTCCGCCATCAGGGGGTGCCCCGCACCGCGTCGGCCGCAACCGCCGCGATGATGGTCTCGCCCGGCGCCGCGTCGGTGCGGCCGTGCAGTGCCAGCGCTGCGGCCTCCAGGCAGGCCTGCTCCTCCGCCTCCAGCGCCTCCAGGTCGAACGGCACCGGATCCAGGCTGGCGTAGGCGGGGAACTGCTCCTGGATGGGGCAGGCGTTCTCCAGCAGCAGGCCGCCGGCGGTGATCATCGGCAGCCCGATCATGCGGCAGACCAGCGGCCGGCCGTCATACGCCTCGCAGCGCCCGTCCGGGCCCAGCAGCGGGCAGGGCGCGTCGTGCAGGGCCAGGGACAGCTCGTCGAAGCGATCCTCCCCCAGGTCGGCGACGTCGTACGGGGGCTCCCATTCGGGGGCCTCCGCGCGGATGCGGTCGAGCAGCCGTTCGGCGCGGGCCAGGATGCCGGCGCGGGTGCCGGCCGGGAGCGCGCGGATGCTCTCGCGCAGCAGCAGGGCGTCGGCGGCGGTGATGTCGAAGGGGCCGTGACAGCAGGCGGTGCAGCCGGCGCGGCAGGGGATGGCATCGCCGTGGGCGGCGCGCGCGCCCGCGAACCAGCGGTCCAGCCGGCGGAGCAGCGCCTGGTACGTCGCGGCCGCGGGGTGCATCGCTCAGGGGCGCCGGGCGATCGCCAGGGCCAGCGCCGCCCAGCCGGCCAGGAAGGCCACGCCGCCGAAGGGGGTGATGATGCCGAGCCGGGTGTTGCCGCTGAGTACCAGGGCGTAGAGCGAGCCGGAGAAGAGCAGGGTGCCGAGAATGAACAGGCGGCCGGCCCAGCGGGCGGGCCCGGCGGCCGGACCCTCGACGAGGATCGCGACGGCGAGCAGCGCCAGGGCGTGGTACATCTGGTAGCGCGCGGCGGTCTCCCAGGTCACCAGGTGCTCGGGGGCGACGATCTTCCGGAGGCCGTGGGCCCCGAAGGCGCCAGTGGCAACCGCGATGAACCCGGAGATGGCGCCGATCAGGCCGTAGGTGCGCTGCATGGGAGGGTCAGAAGTAGAGGAAGCCCGGCGGGGCCATGCCGTGGGCGCGGAAGTTCGCGACGATCTGGCCCGCGGTCCAGATCGTGTGCTGGTTGAGTTCGTCCCACACCATCCACTTGGGCATCTTCTGCCCGAAGTACCAGATCAGGACCTGGCGGTCGGCGGCGCTCTGCTTCTGGAGCACGTCCATGCTGAAGGCGTAGGACGCCTCGACGAAGCGGCGCAGCCCGGCGCGGGTGTTGAACACCACGGCGGTGTCCACGGCGACGGGCAGGGAGTCCCAGCCGAGCTGGTAGTGGGCCACGATGTACTGGTTGGCGTTGGCGGCGTGGTGGATCTGCTGGGCGAAGTCGCGCTGGCCCTCGGCGGCGGGGCGGCGGTACAGCGCCTCCGGCATCGAGTCCACCATGGAGAGCAGCAGCTGGCGCTGCGCCTGCTGGGCCCGGAGCTGGATGTCGCGGTACTGCTCCGGCATGGGAAAGGCGTCGCGGATCGGCGGGGCCTGCTGGGCCGCCAGCGGTGGGGCGACGAGGCCCGCCAGCCACAGCGCGGCGAGGGCCGCGCGGCGGCGCATGCGCCGGCTCATCCGTCGAGCGCCTTGGAGTCCACCGCCAGGCCCATGGCGTGGTAGCCGTTGTCCACATAGACCGTGGTGCCGGTGATGCCCTGCGCCAGCGGGCTGGCCAGGAAGGCGGCGGTGGCGCCCACGTCACGGGCGTCGAGGTCGCGCGGGATGGCCGCGTTGGCCCGGGCGTAGCGCACCATGCTGTCGATGAAGCCGATGGCGGTCGCCGCCCGCGAGGCCCACGGACCGGCGGAGATGGTGTTCACCCGGACGCCGTACTTCCGCCCCGCCTCGTAGGCGAGGGTGCGAGTATCCGATTCCAGCGCCGCCTTGGCGCTGGACATGCCGCCGCCATACCCCGGGACCGCGCGCTCGCTGGCCATGAAGGTGAGGGAGCAGAACGAGCCGCCGGGCCGGAGCAGCGGGCTGAGGGCCCGGACCATGGCGGTGAGGCTGTAGGCGCTCACGCTCACCGCCGCCAGGTAGCCGGCGCGGCTGGTTTCCAGCAGCGGCTTCTTCACCTCGGGGCCGTTGGCCAGGCTGTGGACCACGATATCGAGCGGCGCCGGCCCGAAGTCCGCGACCAGCGCCTGTGTCAGGCCGGCGATGCTGAAGTCGCCGCGCTCCTTGTAGCGCTTGTTCTCGCGAATGTCCGCCGGCGCATCCTCCAGCGTGTCGAAGGCGGCATCGAGGGGGTAGATCTTCTCGAACGCCATGCGGCTGCCGTCGGCCAGGGCCAGCGAGGCGTCCATCTTCCCCCGTTCCAGCAGGTTGAGGAAGATGTTCATGGCCGGCGGCCAGGTGCCCACGCAGATGGAGGCACCGGCCTCGGCCATGGCCTTGGCAATGGCGAAGCCGAAGCCGCCGTCGTCGGCGACCCCGGCGATGAAGGCGCGCTTGCCGCGGAGATCAATCGGGAGCATGAGGGTCGGGGCTCGGGGAAAGAGGGTCCGGACCCCGGAAACCTAGCGGGGAAAGGCGTGGCGGTAAGGGGGGCGACCGGGCGCGGCGGAGCCCCGCCGCGCCCCCGTGCTTCAGCGGGGCTTCTGGCCCTCGATGGCCTGCACGTAGGAGGCGAGCAGTGCCACACGGAAGTCCCCGGGCGGGCGCCGGCTGAGCGGCGCCAGCGCCTCGAAGGTGCGGCGCGCGCCGCTGGCATCGCCGGCCTGCAACTGCGCCACGACCAGACCTTCGCGGAGCTCGTCCGGGGGCAGCCAGCTGGCCCCCGCGACGGCGGCCTCCACCAGCGGCTGTCCCGCCTGCACCGCCTGGGCCCAGTCCCACCCGCTGGTGCCCTGGCGGAAGTCCATCACCGCGCGCACCGCAGGCGGGGTCTGGTGCCGGTCGAGGAAGCGGCGGATGTCGGCGTAGAAGGCCGGGTCGGCGTAGCCGCTGGTGCCGCCGTAGCGGTCGTGCTCGATGTCGGCCATGCGCTGGATCCACACCCGCCAGTCGGCGGGGGGCTCCGGCGCCGCCAGTTCCGCGCGCCAGGCGCGCTCCCGGTAGCGGGCCACGCTGACCCGCTCGTCGGCGGCGGGCGCCAGGCCGGGCGGCGGCGCGGGAGCACGGGCGGTGGCGCCGAGCGCGAGGTCGTACATCCGGGGGATGTCAGGGGCGGGGGCCTGCATGAAGCTGGCGGGCGGCACCCGGCGCCGGATGAACGGGGCCGTGATGTCGAACCGCTCGAAGCTCAGCCCGTAGATCCCCGACGCCTGCTGGGCCAGGTACCGGGTCCGCTCGGCGCCGTTGTCCAGGTGGGGGTAGAAGTCGGAGTTGGGGGTGGGGAAGCCCTCCACCAGCGGGCCGAGCGAGGTGCGGTTGCCCAGACGCGTGGCCTCCATCGCCTCGGGGGTGAAGGGAATCTGGTGACAGAAGTCCCGGGCGATGCCCGGGTACTGGAAGATGCCCCAGTCCGGCTGCGGCACCCCCGCCGGGCTGTTGGTGGCGATTACCAGCATGTCGGAGACCGCCGGCATGTAGACCTCATAGTGCTGGAACTTCTGGTGCAGCGCCGACAGGACCGTCATCACCAGCCGGTCATTGATGTCGTAGATGTGGATCCACTGGGCAAAGACGCCCTCGGGCTTCAGGTACTGGTTGACCCGGTCGTAGAACTCCGCGGTGAACAGTCCCGCCACCCCGCTGACCCAGGGGTGCGACGGCTCGGAGAAGATGAAGTCGTACTTGCGGCCCGCGGCGGCGAAGTAGCTCTTGGCGTCGTCCACCACGAAGTGGGCCCGCGGGTCGTCAAAGTCGCGCGCGTTGGCCGGGTAGAAGCCCTTCCGGCTGGCGGCGATCATCTCCGGCTCGATCTCGATGGTGTAGAGGGCCTCGAGCCTGGGGCTCCCGAGCAGCAGGTGGCTCGACATCCCGGTGCCCTGGCCGATCACCGCCCCGACCCGGGCGTCCGGCTTGTGGGCCAGGGTGATCAGCGCCGCGAGCGCGAGGGTCGCCGCGTCGCCCCGGAGCGGGTGCTTCGCCGCGGTGTCGCTGCAGGGCTCGAACCAGTAGGGCGAGAGTGAGCCGTCCGACTTGCCGTTGGTGGCGATGAAGATCTCGCCGGTCTTGAGGATCTTCTCGGCGGAGACGGTCGCGGTGCGGCCGTCCTTGTAGTACAGGATCTCGCGGCTGTCCTTGTCCGGCACGGTGCCGAAGCGGTACACCCCCGACAGCAGCAGGTGCTGGTCGAAGGCGGGGCTGAGCAGCGCGATGAGCGCCGTGACCAGCACCGCGCCGGCGCCCGCCAGCGCCACCCGCCGCCCCGCCAGGCCGCTGAGCCCCGCGATCGCGAACAGGATCGCTGCGCCGATCGCCATGTCGAGCAGGGCGCCGGTGGTGAGCAGCGCCTTGAGCCCCACCAGCGGCATCAGCACCAGTGCGGCCAGGCTCACGCCCACGATCGAGCCGAAGGTGTTCCAGCTGTACACCTGGCCGATCGCGCGCTCGCCCACGCCGCCCAGCACCAGGGTGCGGGTGATCAGCGGCAGGGTGACACCGGCGCAGAAGGTGGCCGGCAGCATCACCACCAGGCAGACCGCGTAGCGGGCGAAGTTGTACCCCACGTACCCCGGCTCACTCCGGGCAAAGGCGTGGATGAAGACGCCCATCCAGTCGAAGGCCTGGAAGTAGAGCGGCAGCGTGGCCAGCGCGAGGAATCCCATGCACAGCTGGGTGATCCCCAGCGCGCGCAACGGGTGGGCAAACCGGTCGGCGCGGGTGCGCACCCACAGCGAACCGAGCGCCAGCCCCAGGATGAAGGCCGAGAGCATCAGCTCGAAGGCATGGGTGGCGCTGGAGAGCACCAGCGAGAGCATCCGGATCCAGGCGATCTCGTAGATGAACGAGGCGACCGCCGTGCCGAGCGCGGTCCAGAGGAGCAGCCGGTGCAGGGTGCCGGGCGGGAGCCCCGCCGCCACCGGGGCCGGCTCCACGGCCGCGGCCGCCGCGGCGTCTGCCTCGGCCTCCGCCGTGGGGACGTACTTCATGGTCACCATCGCGCCGATGGCGACCACGAAGTTGAGGATCGTCGCGGCGAGGATGGTGCCCGGCAGCCCCACGTGATCCACCAGGTAGAAGCCGGCGATCAGCACCCCGATGGCCGCGCCGAAGCTGTTGGCGAAGTAGAGAATCGCGAGGGTGCGGCCGGGCTGCTTCCGGATCCGCCGCAGCGCGCCCGCCGACATCAGCGGAAAGGTGGCGCCGAGCAGCACGGACTGCGGCAGGATGAGCAGGGCCGCGAGGCCCCACTTGGCGATCGTCAGCGTCGCCGAGCCGGCGGTGGCCGGGAAGACGGAGGTGTAGGCCCAGTTGGTGGTGGCGACGTAGATGTCCTGGAAGAACAGCCCCACCAGGCCCACCGCCGCCTCCACCATCGCGTAGCCGAAGAGCGGCTCCTTGATGCGCTCCGTCATCCGCCCCACCAGCATCGCCCCGAGCGCCATCCCGCCCAGGAAGATCACCAGCACGATCACCTGGGCGTATGCGTTGTGGCCGACGAACAGGCCGAGGTAGCGCGACCAGATGGACTCGTAGAAGAGCCCGGCCGCGCCGGACAGGATGAAGAGCAGCGCAAGGACGACGAGCATGCGGGGTCCTCGGGGTGTCAGGGAGTGCGGCGGGGTGCTGGAGAAGAGTAAGGAAGGGGCAGGGGAGATGGTAGGACGGCGGAGCCGCGCCGCGGGGTCAGTGCGACAGCTCCGGATGCTCCGCCAGCCATCGCGCTGCTTCCCGGCGCTGGGGCAGCACCCTCGGCTCCGCGTTGCGCCAGGCGCGGACCAGCCACTGGCGGTACACCCGGGTGCTGTCGTCCTGCCCCAGCTGCGCGAAGGCCTGGGCCATGGCCTCGTGGATCTCGGGCTGGGTGACGTACAGGGTCGAGGAGTTCAGCATGTCGGTGGACAGCAGCGGTCGCACGATGGCCAGCGCTTCCGCCGGCCGGTGTTGCCACAGCAGCAGCTGGCCCAGCTCCAGGTTGATGCGGGTGTAGCCGTCACTCGGGGCGAGGATCGCGGCCCTGAGCTCCGCCTCCGCCTCGGCGGACTGGCCCCGCGCCATGGCCAGCCTGGCGCGGGGGTAGTGAAAGGCGCGCCGGTCACGCCCGAAGAGGCTCAGCCGCCCGACCTGCTCGAGGCGGTCCGCGACCTGGCCCAGGGCGGCGGTATCCCCGGCGGAGGCGAGGTAGGTGGTGCCCCGGGCCAGCCACCAGGCAATGGCGCGTGGCGTCGAGGGGTCGGCGGCCGTGACATCGAGGGTCAGGAAGGGACGGACCAGTCGCGCCGCGGTGGCGAAGTCCCCCTGTTCCCACGCGACCTGCGCCAGCAGGCCGGAGTAGAAGGCGCTGTCCGCTCGAACCCGGGGCTCGAGGAGTTGCCGGGCCGCATCGGCGCGCCCCGTGTTGCGGAGCACCCCGACAAGGAGCCAGGCCAGATGTTGCTGCCCGGAGTCCGGCGCGACGTGGAGCTGGCGGGTCAACGCGACCCGGACACTCTCCGCGTCGCCGATCCGCAGCGCTTCCCAGGTCGCCTGATACGGGAGGTCCACGTTGCCCTGATGGCGGTCCGCCATCTGGTGGGCCAGCGTCCTCGCCTCCTCGTACCGCCCCGTCAGGTCGAGCACCATGCTCATCATCCGGTCGGCCTGGATGTCGTCCGGCCGGGCCGCGCGCCAGCGCCGCACCGTGGCCTCGACTTCGGCGAGGGAATCCTGGATCACCAGGACGTGAATCAGGGTGTAGTAGGCGTCGCACTGGGGACAGGGCCCCGTGATCCCCCGGGTGGGCGTGGTGTCCCGGCCGAGGACCTCCCGTGCCAGCTCGGCCGCCCGAGGGAGCTGCCCGCTCGACAGGGCGGTCTGCGCCGCCTTGCTCAGGATGTCGAGATCCCTCGGATACTGGGCCACCAGCAGGTCGGCGAGGGCCTCCGCCCGGGGGTCGTTCGTCGCCAGGCTGTGATACAGGTCAATCAGGCGCTGCTCGTCCGGGGTGGCGTGCGGTGCCATCCGGATGGCCTGCGCGAGGTACCGATTGGCGGCGGGCGCGTCGGTCCAGTCGATCACGTTCGCCAGCCAGTAGGCCGCCATGGCGAAAGTGGAGTCCGCGGCCAGGGCCGCCTCCAGCTCCGTCCGCGCCTCCGCGGCGTCCTGCCTGACGTACCACGCCTCGAGCCCGCGGCGGTAGTGTGCCCTGGCGTCGGTGGACCCGGTCGTGGCCCGAGTGAGGGTGCTCAGCTCTCCGGCGGTGCGTTGCTGCCGCCACCAGAGGGCCCCGGCCACGGCCAGGACCACGAGGGCGACGGCGATGCCGGCGATCCATCCGGTGCGGTGTGGTGCCGGCGGGGTTGGTGCCACCGGAGGAGTTGCGGCCCCAGACGCGGGCGGTGGCGTGATTGGCGGTGACGCCGCCGCGGGAGGCGGCACGGGCGTGGGCTCAGGGGTGGCGCTCCCGACCTCCCGTTCCCGCACCCGCCGGATCAGCTCCCGGGTCTCGACCGCGGGTTCGTCACCGAATTCGTCCTTGAGCCGGCGGGCGAAGGTCTCGTAGGCGCGGAGCGCCCCGGCGCGGTCGCCCATGCGGTCCAGCAACTGGATCAGGCGCCGCAGCGCGGTTTCGTCATCGTGACTCAGCGCCAGCGCCTGCCGACCCCAGGTCGTGGCCGGCCCGCTCTTCCGGTTCTGTTCGGCGCGCTCCGCCAGCTCCCAGGCGGCCCGGCTGGCCAGCGCGCGCAGTTGGCCGCGTTCCTCCTCCATCCACCGCTCGAACTCGGCGCCGCCCTCCGGCACGAAGAACGCCGGCAACAGGTCGCCCCGGTACAGCTCCAGGGCCTCCTCCCGCCGTCCGTCCTTGAGCGCCGCGCGGAACGCGGCGACATCACACCAGCAGTGCTCCGGCGAGACCCGGATGTCGTCATCGCCCGCCGACTCGAAGACCTCCTCGCCGAGGTCGCCGCGCAGGACGTACAGCGCCTGGCGGACCGCCTTCCGGGCGCCCGCCTGGTCCATCTCCGGCCACAGCAACCCCGTGAGGGTATCGCGACGGGTCCAGCTGCCGGGCTCCCGGGCGGCCAGATAGGCCAGCAGGGCCAGCCGCTTGGGGCGTCCGAGGAGCAGGCGCAGGTCGCGGCCGTCGGAGGCGGAAAGTTGAACGCCACCAAGGAGTTGAAGGCGAATCATAGGGCTGGGGAAAGCTAGGAGTGGCAGGCGTCTCCTGCCAAGAGACGGGGGGAGGGACGGGGGCGGGACGGGCGCTCGGCAGGTTCGGGGCGAGTGCTTGCCACCCCCTCTTCGGAGTTGCCTCATGTCGAATCGCATTCGCGCCACGGCGGTCCTGGGCCTCCTCGCCCTGACGGCCCTCGCCTGTTCCAGCAGTTCCGATCCCGGCCCGGACCTGACCGCCGGCACCTTCCTGGTGTCCATGCCGCAGTTCACGCTGCCGACGCCGGGCCCCTGCGACGTGGCGCCCTTCACGCTCACGGTGGAGAAGAACGGCGCGGGCCAGGCCCAGGTGCTGGTGCCCCAGGCCACGTTCACCTGCTCCGGGTCGCCCGGCGGGCCGTTCGACTTCACCCTGACAGACTTCAGCACGGCGGGCGACTCCCTCCAGATGGTGCTCACCTACACCCAGGTGAATCCCGGCCCCGAGGTCACCATGCGCTGGCATCCGGGCAAGACCGACCTCACCGGCTCGGCGGTGTTCAGCCTGGGCGCGGTCGGGGCGGACACCGTGACCTGGACGGGGGTGCGCCAGTGACCGGCGCGCACCCCCGGCCGACAGGACCTCACGGTCCCACGGCCCTGGCGCGCCGCGCCCGCGGGCTTGCCCTGGCGGCGCTGGTGACGCTGGGCGCCGCCTGCCAGGACCCGGCGGATCCCTCCACGGGGGCCGGCATGCCCGCGGCGGGGCATGGCGTCGGGCCCACGGCGGCGGCGGTGCTGGATCTCGGCACGCTGCCGGGGGGGACCAACTCCGCCGCCACCGGGCTCAATGACCAGGGCGTGGTGGTCGGCACCAGCGAGACGGCCGTTCCCGGCGTGGATCACGCGTTCGTGTGGACGGCCGGGGGCGGCATGACCGACCTCGGCACCCTGGGCGGCGAGGTCAGCGCCGCCGCCGCGATCAACAACAGCTTCGAGATCGTCGGCACCACCAGCGTGGCCGGGGCACCCTTCACGCAGAACGTGCCGTTCGTCTGGGACCCGGTGCACGGGATGACCGCGCTGCCGGGAAGCGGGACCGCGTTCGACATCTCCGATCAGCACGTGGTCGCCGGTTGCGCCACGATTGACGCCACCGGCCCGCAGGTGGTGCGGTGGGATCTGGTGGGTGGCGCCTGGGCCGCGACCGGGCTGGGGCGTGCGCCCGGCGGAACGGCCCTGGCCTGCGCGAGGTCGGTGGACAACGCCGGCCGCATCGTGGGCATTGATCAGCAGAGCACCGGCTTCTTCTACCTCAACGGGGTGTACCAGGCGCTCGGCCCCGGCCGCCTGGCCTACGGCATCAGTCCATTCAACCGGCACGTGGCGGGAGAGGCTGGGCTGGGGCCGGTGGTCTGGCCCGCGTTCAACCCCAACGGCCAGGTGCCGCTGGGATATCTCTTCGCGCCCGGGTTCGGCGCGGCGCTGGATGTCAGCAGCGCCAACCAGGCGGTGGGCGTGACCGCGCCGCCGGCGAACACCATATCGTCCGGCCGGGCGTTCTACTGGGACTGCCGTGAGGGGATGGTGGAACTGCCGACGCTCCTCGCCGATCCCAACTCCAGCGCGGAGGCGTTCGCGATCAACCGGTTGGGGCAGTCGGCCGGGGTGAGCACCTGGCTGCCGGCCCTGCCGGACCGCCACGCGGTGCTGTGGGACAACCCGGTGAGCCCGGTGAGCGTGATCCCGCTCCCCTACCAGCCCAACTGCACCGTCCCGCCCGTGGTCAGCTACATCCCGAAGCGGTTCATCAACGACGGGATTCTCTCGATCCCGGGCCTCAGGGACGCCACCCGGATCGATCCCAGCACCATCACCATCGGGGATGGCTTCGGGATCACCACGCCGATCGCACGCCGGCAGAAGCCGCCCGGCCCGCCGACCTTCCAGCTCACGGACCTGAACGGCGACGGGCTGCTCGACCTGCAGGTCGCGTTCTCGAAGGCGCAGATGATTGCCGACGGGACGCTCACGCCGCAGAGCTTCCAGCTCGTGGTCTCGTGGGTGGACCCGACGGGACTGCCGCAGGCGGGCAAGTATCCGATCCGGGTGAAGTGACGATCCGGCTTCCAGCCGGTGCCCGCTGCCGGAAGTGATATCTTCCGGCAGCGGGCCCGTGCCGCCGTGGGGCCGCTCGCGCCGGGGCATGCCATGACCATCAATCCCGCCGTCTCCATCCTCACCGCCTGGGGCTCGATCTTCCTGCTGAGCCTCGGGCGGAATGTGCTCGACGGGTTCCTCGGTCGGCTCTTCGGCGGTCGCCCGGTGCAGGCCATCGGATTCATCCTGGCGGTGGTGCTGGCCATCGTGCTCGGCGGCGACTGGCTCCTGATGCGCTTTGGCCGGACGGTGACGGCACGAGTGGAGCGGAAGGACGAGCTGATCGACGTCGGGCGGGATGGCGCCTGGACCCGGACGCTCACGGTGGAGGCGAGCTACCGCCCGCGCGGCTGGTCCAGCGCCGCCACGGTGTACCTCCCGGTCGGGGCCCCGGTGCATGACCTGGTCCGGCGCGGCCAGGAGATCCCCATCCGCTGCCTGCCGCTGGTCCCGACCTTCTGCCTCCTCAAGTACGATTCGCTCCGCAGCTGGATGGTGCGGACCATCGGCAACGGGCTGGCTGGCGCGCAGGGGCTGTTCCTGCTGGGGCTTCCGATCGTCCTGCTGGCCGCCGGGAACGCCGGGGCAGGGCGTGCTCCCTGGCGCTGGTGGGTGGGCACCGGGCTCTTCCTGGTGTGGGCGGCGGTGCTGGTGTGGCGGGTGACGGGCGCCGAACCGGCGTCACCGGCCGTGGCGGCGCACGCTGCGGTCCGGGTGCGGCAGGTGGACTTCCGGTCGGAGGTTGGCCTGGTCTCCCCGTACCTGCATCTGCACCTGCCGGTCCCGTCGGCGATCGTGCAGCTCGCGGTGCCGGTCGCGGGGCACGATACCGTCATCGCGGTGGATCAGCTCGACAGCGCCGCCGTCGCGGGGGTCCGGCCGGGCGCGGCCTTCCTGGCGAGTCATGACCGGGGCGACGCCCGGAGCGTCCGGCTCGATGGCGGACGCCGGACCTTCCAGCGAGCCAACCGTTCGCGGGAAGTCGCGGTGGCGCTGGGGCTCATTGCGCTGATGGCGCTGCCCCTGGCCGTGGCCGGGGTGCAGCGCCATCAGGACCCGCGGCCGGGCGGGCCGGCTCCGGCCGGACCCTAGTCTTCCCGCAATACCTCGAGCGGCGAGCGGCGGAACAGGTCCAGGCTGGTCCACAGCCCGGTGGCGACCGGCAGCGCCAGCAGCACCGCCGCCAGCGCCGCGAACCCGGCCCACGGCACGGTGAAGGGAATCTCGAAGACCCACTTCATCAGCGCCCACCCCGCCGCGCTCGCGAGCACCGTCGCCACCAGTGCCGCGAGCCCGCCCAGCGCGGCGTATTCCGTCACCATGATCCGGATGACCTGGCGCCGGGTGGCGCCGAGGGTCTTGAGCAGCGCCGCCTCGCGCACTCGCTGGTAGCGGCTGGTCGCCAGCGCGCCGATCAGCACCACCACGCCCGTCGCAAGCGAGAAGAACGCCATGAACCGGACCGCGAGTGAGACGCTGGCGACGATCCGCTCCACCGCCTGCTGCACCGAGGTGAGGTCAATGGAGGTGACGTTCGGGTCCCGCTCCGCGATCCCGCGCTGCAGCCGGCCCATCACCGCCGGGTCATTGACCCGGGTGAGGATCACGTAGCTCTGCGGCGCCTGGTCCAGCGGCCCGTCGGGGAACACCGCGAAGAAGTTGGGCTCGAACCGGGCCCAGTTCACCTCGCGCAGGCTGGTGACGACGCTCTGCACCTGCACCCCCTGGATGTCCCAGGTGAGGGTGTCGCGCAGGGTGACGCCCAGCTCCGAGGCGATCCCGGTCTCCAGCGAGAGCGGCACCACCCCGCCGCCGCGGCCGGCGCCCGGGGCCCACCAGTCGCCCACCACCAGCTTCTCCGAACCCACCGAACTGTCGCGATAGGTGGAGCGGTACTCCCGCCGGAGCGCCCAGCTTGGCGGGCCCTCCTCCGGTCCGCCCCGGTCCCGGCGCCGCTCGCCCCGGTCGCGGGCATCGCGCTCGGCGCGCTCCCGCGCCTGCCGCACGGTGTCGGCCAGGATCTCACGCACCGGCTTGCCTTTGATGGCGAAGAGCCGCATCGGCACGATCGGCACCGGGGGCTGCGCCTCCAGGCCGGCGTCGCGGATCCGCGCCAGCACGTCCGCCTCCTGGTCCGGCTGGATGTCGAAGAAGACCAGGTTGGGCCGGCCGATGCCGCCATCCAGCTGCAGCTGGGCCAGCAGGTTGTGCTGCGCCACCGCGAGCGCCCCGAGCAGGAAGGCACCGAACCCGAGCGCCAGCACCACCGCCACGGTCTGGTTGGCGGGGCGGAAGAGATTGGCGAGCCCCTGGCGCAACACGTACGGCAGCCCATGCGGGAACCAGCGGCGCAGCGCGCGGGTGAGCCCGAACGCCGCGAGCCAGAGCACCAGCAGGGCCGCGCCCACCCCGCCGGCGAAGATCGCGCCGCGGAGCAGGTCCTGCACCTGGATTGCGGCCAGCCCCACCACGCTCAGCAGCAGCGCCAGGCGGGCCAGCCAGGTCCACCGGTCGGCGCGGTTGCCGCCCTCCGGCTCCACGTCCCGGCGCAACACCGCGAGTGGTGGCACCCGCCGCACCGCGAGCAGCGGCAGCAGCGCGAACACCACCGCCACCCACAGCCCCACGCCCAGCCCCGTGAAGATCGCGGCGGGGGAAGGGGTCACCGCCACGTCGAGCGGCAGGAAGGCGCCGAAGACCACCGGCAGCAGCAGCTGGATGCCGAGCCCGAGCACCACGCCGAGCACGCTGCCCGCCAGCCCCATCACCGCCGCCTGCAGCAGGTAGGCGGCGAAGATCACGCCGCTGGTGGCGCCGAGGCAGCGCAGCACCGCGATGGTGTCGCGCTTGCGGCGGATGAACACCTGCACCGCGCTGCCCACGCCGATGCCGCCGAGCAGCAGCGCAATCAGCGCCACCAGCCCGAGGTAGCGCCCCAGCTGGTCGAGGAAGCGCTTGAGGTCCTGCTCCTGCTCCGCGGCGGTGTGCAGCCGGGCCCGCGCCAGCTCCACCTTCGGTTCCCACGCCTCGCCGAAGGCCTTGCCGTCGAAGCCCGGCTTCGCGCGGAGGTACCAGCTGTAGTCGATGCGCGCCCCGAAGCCGAGCAGGCCGGTGGCCTCGAGGCTGTCGCCGGGGATGAAGATCCGCGGCCCGAAGCCGGCGCGGACGCCGACGTCGCCGGGAAAGCTGGTGACCGTCCCCGCGATCACGTAGCGCCCCGCGCCCAGCGCGAGGGTATCCCCGACGCGGGCGCCGAGCGCCGTGAGGAACGACGGATCCACCAGCGTGGTGTGCGGCTGCTTGAGCCGGTCCCAGGCACCGGCCGGCTCGGTCTGCACCGTGCCATAGAAGGGATAGCCGCCGGTCACCGCGTTGACCTGCACCAGCCGCGCGCCGTCGGTGCGGGTGACGTAGGCCATCCCGTCGAACTCGACCACGCTGGCCCGGTCGCGCGCCGGATCGGCGCCGGCGGCGGTGGTCAGCGAGTCGAGCAGCACCAGGAAGGTGTCGCTCGGCGCGCTCCGGATGCCCACCGACAGGTCGCCGCCGAGCAGCACCCGGGCCTGGCCCTCGACGGCCACCCGCAGGTTATTGGTGAAGGAGGCGATCGCGACCAGCGCGCCCACGCCGACGGAGATGGCCGCGGTGAGGAGCAGCAGCCGGCGGCCGGCGGCGCGGCTCTCCCGCCACGCCAGCCGTGCGACGAAGCCGGCACGCATCAGCCGTCCGCCCCGTCGCTCACGATGGCGCCGTCCGCGAGGCGGATGATGCGGCGGGCGCGCCGGGCCAGGTCCAGGTCGTGGGTGACCAGCACGGTGGTGGTGCCCAGCTCGCGATTGAGCTCCAGCAGGATCTCCACCACCCGCTGCCCGGTGGCCTGGTCGAGGTTGCCCGTGGGCTCGTCCGCGAACAATATCCGGGGTCGGTTGCTGAAGGCCCGCGCCAGCGCCACCCGCTGCTGCTCGCCGCCGGAGAGCTGCGCGGGGTAGTGGTGCTCCCGCCCGGCCAGGCCCACCCGGGCCAGCAGCGCGTCGGCCCGGTCGCGCGCCGCCTCCCCGCGGAGCTCGAGCGGGACCTCGACGTTCTCCCGGGCGGTGAGCGTCGGGATGAGGTGAAACGACTGGAACACGAACCCTACCCGCTCCGCCCGGAAGGCGGCCAGCTCGTCCTCCGAGAGCGCGGTGAGGTCGGTGCCGTCCACCAGCACCCGGCCCCGCGTGGGGCGGTCCAGCCCGGCGAGCAGCCCGAGCAGCGTGGTCTTGCCGCTGCCCGAGGGGCCGACGATCGCGGCCAGCTCGCCGTCGGGGATCGTCAGGGTGATATCCTTGAGGACGGCGAGCGGGCGGCCGCCCGAGAGATATTCCTTGGAAAGCGCGTCAACCTGGATCATGGAACGAGGAATGCCCTGGAATGTGGTCGGGTAGAAGTATAGTCGCGGCGGGGGCCCTGCTCCTCGCGGCGTGCGGCGGGGATCGTGGCGGGGCCGTGCCCCCGGCCGCGCGCGACAGCGCGCCCGCGCCTGCCGCCGATGCGGCCCCCGCCGCCGAGCCCGCCATCGTGTTCCTCGGCACCAGCCTCACCGCCGGCTACGGCCTGGACCCGGACAGCGCCTACCCGTCGCACATCCAGCGCATGCTCGACTCGGCCGGCCTGCGCTACCGGGTGGTGAACGCGGGCCAGAGCGGCGAGTCGAGCGCGGGCGCGCTCACCCGCATCGACTGGCTGCTGCGGCAGCGGCCCGCGGTGCTGATCATCGAGACCGGCGCCAACGACGGCCTCCGGGGCCAGGACCCCGACTCCACCCGGGCCAACATCCAGGCCATCATCGACCGCACCCGGGCCGCGTCGCCGGGCACCGCGATCCTGCTGTCACCGATGGAAGCGCTGCCCAACCTGGGGGAGCGCTACGTGCGGAAGTTCCGTGGCATCTTCCCCGCGCTGGCGGAGGCCAACCACGTCACCCTGCTGCCGTTCATCCTCGACGGGGTGGCGGGGGTGGACTCGCTCAACCAGGGCGACGGGATTCACCCCAACGATCGCGGCTCGCACATTGTCGCGGCCAACGTCTGGCGCGGGCTGCTGCCGGTGCTGCGCGCGATAGGAGGGCACTCGTGAGGCACCGCCACCTGCTGGCGCTGGCCCTGATGGCGGGGCTGGCCTGCAACAAGGACGGCGCGACCGGTCCGGGCGCTCCGGCGCGCGGCTACGTCATGGGCTTCTCCGCCATCCCGCCCCGCGCCGACACCACGCTACTGCTCGAGACGCTGACGCTCGCGACCGCGCACTCCGATGCCGGGCTCATCCAGCTCGAGATCCCCTGGGCGATCCTGCTGGCGGATACCGCCGCCGCCACCGAGGTCCGGGTGGTGCGCCTGCCGCTGGTCAACTACTACCGGGGCCAGGGGCTCCGCATCGTGGTGGCGCTCGACGCGACCGACGGGCTCAACCGCGCCGCGGAGGCGCCGGAGCTGGTGACCCTGGGCCGGAGCATCACCGACACCATGGTGCAGCGGCTGTACCGCGAGTACGTGGCCGCGGTGGACAGCATCCTGCTGCCGGACTACCTGAGCCTCGCCGCCGAGACCAACCTGGTCCGCGCCGCGGCGCCGGACTCGGTGTACCAGGCCCTCCGGACGATGGTCAACGCCGCCGCGCAGGCGCGGAGTGGCGCGGGGCGGGGCGGCAACCTGATGGTGAGCGTCCAGGTGGAGACGGCGTGGGGGAAGTTGCAGCAGACGGGCGTCTTCGAGGGGATCGCCCAGGACCGGACCGATTTCCCCTTCATCCATGCCCTGGGCCTGTCTTCCTATCCGTACCTCGGCGGCTTCACCGATCCCGACAGCATCCCCGACGACTATTACAGCGCGCTCACCACCGGGGCGCCGCTGCCGATGGTCGTGCTGGAGGGCGGCTGGCCCTCGGTGCCGGACGGCATCCTCGCCTCCAGTCCCGCAATGCAGGCCCGCTACATCACCCGTCAGGCCCGCCTGCTGGACCGGGTGGACGCGGCGGGGTGGTTCCAGATCACCTTCACCGACCTCGACCTGGCCGGGATCCCCAACGTGCCGCCGAGCCTGGCGCTGTTCGCCCACCTCGGACTGGTGGACTCGGCGCTCACGCCCAAGCCGGCGCTCGCCAGCTGGGATTCCGTCCTCGACCGACGCTACCGCCCATGACCGTTCGCCTGCTCGCGTTTGCCGCCTCCCTGCGGAAGCCCTCGATCAACCGCCGGCTCCTGACCCAGGCCGTCGCCATGGCGCGGCACGCCAGGGCGGAGGTGCAGGTCGCGGAATTCGCCGAGTTCGACATGCCGCTCTTCAACGCGGACGTGCAGGAGCAGGAGGGCTTCCCACCCGGCGCGGTGCGGCTCCGGGAGGGGCTGGAGGCGGCCGACGGGCTGCTGCTCGCGACGCCGGAGTACAACTTCTCGATTCCCGGCACGCTCAAGAACGCGATTGACTGGCTCTCCCGGATGCGTCCCGTCCCGTTCCGGGGGCGGAGCGCCCTGCTGATGAGCACCTCCACCGGCCCTATCGGCGGGATCCGCGGGCTGTGGCAGACCCGCATTCCGCTCGAGGGCCTGGGGATGTTCGTGCATCCCGACATGTACATCCTGCCGCACGGCCCCCAGGCCTTCGCCGACGATGGCACGCTGAAGGACGCGGCGGCGGCGGAGCGGCTGGAGAAGCTGATCGGGGAGTTCCTGCGGGCCGCGGCGGCGCTGGCCGCGCGTTAGGCGCGGGGGGCCACCATGGCGGCGGTGCGAAGACCCACGAACGGAACCGGGCCGCCATCGCTGGCGGCCCGGTCCTGATCCAGCCCCGGCGCCGTACCGGCCGCCTGAAGCCGGGGTGACGCCCCACGGGGCTCAGCAGTTCTCGGGGTTCTGCTGACAGTAGTCCTGGGTGTTGCTGCCACCCTCGTCCGTCCCGTTGACGCAGGCGGCGGACAGCCCGATGAGCACTGCCAGCAGGGCGACCAGGGACCAGTTGTAGCGGAACGGCCGGATGCGTGCGAACATGGGATCCTCCCCGTGGGTAGCGGGGCCGGCGACATGCGGCCCCTCTGTGGGAGGAACGCGGGGGCCGCACGTATCTTCTCAGGGGGGCCGACGCCACCAGGGAGGCGGGATGGACCAGAAGCCGGACCAGGTTTCCAGCGCACTCGACCAGGTGCTCGGCCGCTTCGCCGAGCGGGTGCGCTACATCGGAATCCGCCACGGGCTCACCGGGAGCGACGTCGAGGACCTGCTCCAGGAGGTGCGGCTCCGGCTGTGGAAGGCCCTGGCCAGCGATGAGAAGATCCTCGCCGCCCCGGCGTCCTACGTCCATCGCACGGCGGTCTCCGCCGCGCTGGACGTCCTCCGGCGGCGCCGGGCCCGGCGGGAGACCCCGGCCCGGCTCTCCCGCCCGAGCGGCCTCGCCGCCCTGGGCGAGGCGCCCGCTGCCGACCGCATGCTGGAGACGGTGGAACTGCAGGAACAGGTGGGCCGCGCGGTGGAGGAACTCATCCCCGCCCGGCGCTCGGTGGTGAAGATGTACCTGGCGGGCTACGGCCGTGAGGAGATCGCCGACCTGCTGGGCTGGACCGAACCGAAGACCCGCAACCTGCTGTACCGCGGCCTTGCCGACCTGCGCGACAAGCTGACCGCGAGGGGCATCGGCCCGGAGGCGCTTCAATGACCGACGATCGCCTGCGCCTGAGCTACGACATGCTGCTCGCCCTCCGGGTGGAGAGCGCCGCCGACCGGAGCAGCTGCCCGCCGGTGGAGCGCCTCGCCGGCCTCATCGGGCGGGAAGAGGACGAGGACACCCGCCTCGCCCTCCTCGACCATGTCATGGCCTGCCCCTTCTGCATGCCCGAGTTCGAACTGCTGCGCTCCGCCTCACGGGCGAGCGGGGGCCACGTGCCCCCGCCCGGGGACTGAGGCGGCTACCAGGCCACCAGTCCGTTGGCGCCGGCCGGCAGGCCGCCGGTCTCCGCGATCGGCTCCAGGCTGCCGTCGGTCCGCACCGTGAAGCCCGAGATCGACTGCCCGGCCCCGTTCAGGGTGTAGAGCCGGCGGCCCTCCACCGTCAGCGCCATGTCGATCGGCCCGCCACCGGTCTGGCCGGTCACCCCATCCGTGTCCAGCAGGCTGACGGCGCCGTTCCCCGCCACCGCGTACCCGCTCACGCTGTTGCTGCCCGCGTTGGTCACGTAGGCAAAGCGGCCATCCGGCGTCACCACCGTCCAGCAGGCGGCGGTCTCGGTGGTGCCCACGGACGGACTCACGGTCACGAGCGACGGCCCGCGCCCGAAGGTGTAGGAGGAGACGGCGCTCGCATCGGCCGCGCCGCCAAACGCCTCGGACACCAGCAGCGCCCCGTCCGGATCGAACGCGAAGCCGAACGGCGTCATCCCCACCGAGGGCGCGGGGGTGTAGTCGCCCAGCGTGCCATCGGGGCGCACCCGGTAGAGGCCGAGGATGTTGGTCGCCTTCTCGCTGACCACCAGCAGCCGGCCATCGGGGCTCAGGCCCGCCTGGGCCGGACCGGTGGCGCTGCCGGAGAGCGGCCGCGTGGAACCGGTGATCGGCGAGAGCCGGCCGTCGCCGTCGAGCCAGAAGCCGGTGACGTTGCCCTCGCCACCGCCGTTGAGCACGTACACCAGGCGGCCGTGGGCGGTAATGCTGATCGGCATGGTGCCGCCCGACGGCGTGGTGCCGACCAGGTCGAGCCCCGCCCCATGGGGGCGCAGCACCGCGATGGTATTGCTGCCGGCGTTCACCACGAGGACGAAGCGGCCGTTGGCCGCCAGGGTGATGCCGCCCTGGTTCCCCAGCCCGGCGCTGGTGCCGTCCCCGCCGGTCGAGACGCTCACGGGGTCGCCCAGGCGACCGCGCTCGTCGCGGGGGTAGACCAGCAAGGTGTTGCCGGCCGCATCGTTGGTTGCGGTGGCGACGGCGCCGGGCCGGGTGGCGCGGGCGGCCGCGAAGTCCGGGGCCGAGGGCGTGGTGGGGGTGGAATCATCGGGGCTGCAGGCGGCAGCGAGGAGGACGGCAGGGAGGAACGGCAGCAGACGGCGCATGCGAGACTCCTGAGTTGAAGGGGGTAGCCGTGCAGGCACGGTTGTCCCATCAACGAGCTCGCGGGTGGTCCGGATCTGACGAACGATCGTTACGCCGGCGCACCAAACCGATCGTGCGCCGGGGTCGTTTCCTGCGGAGCAGCGCGCCCGGGCGGCAGGTTGCACGCGCCCGGAACGCGGTGGGGCGGGGGTCTAGCGGAGGGTGACCTCGGTCGCCGGGTCGGCGGCGCGGGAGAGCAGCTGCTCGAGCTGCGGCGCCAGCGCGGCGCCGAGCTCCCAGCTGGACACGTGGGACCGCCCGCCACCATCCGCCAGGTCGAGCCAGGGGGCGGGGGCGCCCCTCTCCCAGTCACCGAAGACCAGGACCGGCGTGCCGTAGCGCTTCACCTGGGAGCCGCGGCCGGGAACCCAGCTGTCGGTCCAGCCGAACATCCAGCGCGCATCCTCCTCCAGCAGCCGCACGCAGCCATGGCTGGCCGGGAAGCCCGGCATGGCGTACTGGTGGAACGCCACGCCCTTCAGCGCGATGAAATTCACGTACCAGTCGAGGATCCAGCTGGGATCATCGGTGCTGATCGCCTGCCGGTCCTTCCAGTTGGTGAAGAAGAGCCCGGTGTCGGTGGGCGTGGTGGTCTTGCCGGTGCTGGTCGGGCCCCAGCGCACCAGCACGCCGTGCTCGTAGGCGCCGAAGGCCTGCACCCGCCGCGAGACCACCACCATCTTGGGCACCGCGCGCAGCGCGAAGACCGTCGCCGGGAGCGGAGCGTAGTCCAGCTCCGCGGCGATCGAGTCGGGGACCACCAGCGTCCGCCGCCGCGCATGGGCCGCGTCCACCCGGTTGAGCTTGAGCACGGTCTGCTGCTGGGCCGAGTCCAGCGCCCGGAACCGGCCGAACTGCTCGGCGCTGACCAGCCGGAAGCTCCGCGCCGGGGACCACCCGGCGCGCGTGGCGACGGCGTCACCCGCGCCCAGGTGAATGGACGGCACCGCGGCCGCCGGAACGGGGGGGACTGGCGCCGAGCGGGTGCGCTCCACCCTGTGGTGCGCTCCCAACATCGCCGCCCCGAGTCCCAACACCCCGACCGCCCGGAAAGCCGCCGTCACCCGACCCCGCTTGAGCCCTGCCGACCAGTTCCTGGACATCGTTCCGGTGATTCCTCCGCCCCGTGAATGCCGTCTAACCGCTTGAAGTTCCAGCGCCTGGCCCGAACGCACGACGACCGGGCGCGGGGAGCGCACCCGGTCGTCGTCGGGATGGTGCGGTGCCGCTCCCACATCCCCCTTGGGCAACCGGCGTACCAGTGCCGGCGGCTCGGGATGCGGGGCGGCGGGGCGGGCTATTCCAGCTTCGCGTCCAGTTCCAGCGCGACGCTGCCCTTGAGCGCGTTGCTCACCGGGCAGCCGTTCTTGGCCTCCTCGGCCGCGGCGGCGAAGCCGGCGGCGTCGAGCCCGGGCACCACCGCGCGCACCACCAGCTTCATCGTGGTGATGCGCGGCGCGCCATCCACGAAGGTCAGGGTGCAGGTCGCGGTGGTGGTGACGCGGGTCGGGGTCTTGCCGGCCTTCTCGAGGTTGGCCGAGAGGGCCATGCTGAGGCAGGAGGCGTGGGCGGCGGCGATGAGCTCCTCGGGGTTGGTGCCCTTCGCGCCCTCGAACCGGGTGGCGAACGTGTAGGCGCCCTGGATCGCGCCGGAGCTGCCGGCGAACGATCCCGTGCCGCCCTTGAGTCCGCCCTGCCAGGTGGCGGACGCCGTGGATGCGGGCATGTCGGTTCTCCTCTTCCGGGGTACGGGTCGAATGGTGTCAACCTAACCCGCTCCTGCGATCAGTGCACTCGGTATGCCGTTCCGGATGTCGAACGTTACGGCCCGACCTGGTGCTCCCCCGTCACGGCCTGCACCACCTGGTCCACCGCCGCGTTGCCGAGCACCCGGCGCGCCAGCCGGGCGAACCACTCCCGGACGCTGTCGAGGATCTCGTAGAAGGTCGGGATCGCCACCAGCGTGAGCAGGGTGGAGGTGATCACCCCGCCGATCACCGACACGCCGAGTGGCTGGCGGAACTGGGCTCCGTCGCCACGGCCCAGCGCCACCGGGATCATCCCCGCGATCAGCGCGAACGTGGTCATCAGGATGGGCCGGAGCCGGATGGCACCGGCCTCGATCAGCGCCTCCCGCAGCGCCAGCCCCTGCCGCTCCCGGGCCCACTTGGCGAAGTCGATCAGCAGGATCGCGTTCTTGGCCACGATGCCCATCAGCAGGATGACGCCGATCAGGCTCATGATGTTGATTGTGAGCCCGGTGACCGCGAGCCCCAGCATCACGCCGATCATGGAGAGCGGCAGCGACAGCATGATCGCCAGCGGGTCGATGAACGAGCCGAACTGCATCACCAGGATCAGGTACATCAGCATCGCCGCCACGCCCAGGGCGATGAAGATGTTGCCGAACACCTCGCTCTGCTGCTCCGCATCGCCACCCTCGGTCACCCGCACCCCCGGCGGCAGCTGCACCCTGGCGACGGCGGCGCGGACGTCGTCCATGACCGGTCCGGTGGCGCGGCCGGAGACGTTCCACTCCACGTTGACCACCGGGTCGCGGTTGAGGTGGTTGATCACCGCCGGGCCGATCCCCTGCCGGATCCGGGCGACCTGGCCCAGCGGGATCGTGGTCGGCGTGCCGGCGCGCCCGGCCACCAGCAGTGGCAGGCGGCGCAGGTCCTCGGGCCGGGTGCGGCTCTCCGGGGTGAGCCGGATCTCCACGTCGCGGGTCTCACCGCTCGGGTCCACCCAGTCGCCGGCGTCGAGCCCGGCGAAGGTGGGGCGCACCGACTGCGCCACGTCCGCGACGGTGATGCCGAGGCTGCCGGCGAGGCCGCGGTCCACGTCGATCGTCACCTCGGGCTTCTGGCCCTTGGAGGAGAGGTCCAGGTCCACCACGTTGGGGACCGTGGCGACGATCGCCCGGATCTGCTCCGCCACCGCGGTGATCGTGGGGACATCGCTGCCGCGCACCTCCAGCTGCAGCGACTTGCGCCCGCCGCCGAAGTCGGTGGTGAACACCGCCACGGTGGCGCCGGTGATCCGGTCGGTCTCGGCCCGGATCGCGGCGGCGACCTGCTCCGCGCTCGCCGACCGGCGCTCCCGCGGCGTGAGCCGCACGAACATCGCGCCCTCGTCCACCGCCCCGGCGTTGCCGCCACCAAGGGTGGTGTACACGTAGCGCACCTCGGGGTGGCGTCGCAGCGCGGCGATCACTTCCTCCGCCTTGGCCCGGGTGTAGCCCAGGTTGGAGCCCGGCGGGGTCTCCAGCTGCATGTTGATCTCGGCCCGGTCGTCCTCGGGGAAGAAGCCCACTCCCACCAGCCGCATCGCCGGCATGGCCAGCGCGAACGCGAAGCTGGCCGTGGCGATGAAGACCATCGTCCAGCGGTGATCCAGCGCCCACGCGATCACCCGCTTGTAGCGCTCCGCCAGCCGGGCGAAACCGGCGTTGAACCGGTCCAGCAGCCGGGTGATCCACGCCTTCTCGTGCTCCTCCCGGTGCGGGTCAGGCCAGTAGGCGGACAGCATCGGGTCCAGCGAGAACGACACGAACAGCGACACCGCCACCGAGCAGGCGATCGTCAGCCCGAACGGCTTGAACCACTGCCCCGAGATCCCCGGCAGGAAGGCGATCGGGACGAACACCGCCAGGATCGAGAAGGTCGTCGCCGCCACCGCGAGCCCGATCTCGTCGGTCCCCTCGCGCGAGGCGGTGACGTGGTCCTTCCCCATCTCCACGTGGCGCACGATGTTCTCCCGCACCACGATGGCGTCGTCGATCAGGATGCCGATCGCGAGCGAGAGGCCCAGCAGCGACATGGTGTTCAGCGTGAAGCCGAAGGCCCACACCGCGATGAACGACGCCAGCACGCTGACCGGCAGCGCCAGGCCGGTGATGATCGTGGAGCGCCAGCTGTTGAGGAACAGGAACACCACCAGCACCGTGAGCAGCGCCCCCTCGATCAGGGTCTCCTCCACGTTGCGCACCGAGCGGTCCACCTTCTCGCCGGCGTTCTTCACCACGTCGAGGTGGGTCCCCGCCGGCAGGTCGGCCTGCAGCTTCTCCACCCGGGCCAGGATCCGGGCGCTCACGTCGGTGGTGCTGTAGCCCTTCGCCTTCTTGATGTCGATGCCGACCGCCTCCTGGTCGTTGAACAGCGCCAGTGACCGGGGCTCGGCGGTGCCGTCAATCGCCTGCGCCAGCTCCCCGAGCCGGATCACCCGCCCGTTCCGCTCCGCCACCACCAGCTGCAGGAAGTCCTGCGGCTCCGCCAGCCGGCCGGTGAGCCGGATGCTCCGCTCCTCCCACGTGGTCTCGATCCGCCCCACCGGCGCGGCGAGGTTCTGGGCCCGGAGTGCGCCGACCACCTGGCCCACGCTCACCCCCGCCGCCGTGAGCGCATCGGGCCGGAGCAGCACCGTCAGCTCCCGCTCGTGCTTGCCCAGCACGTTCACCTCCGCCACGCCCTGCAGCGAGCGCAGCTCCCGCGCCATCCCCGGGTCCGCCAGCCGGGTCAGCTCGGCGGCGCTGAGCCGCTCCGACGAGAGCGCCAGCGACACCACCGGCCGGTCGGTGTCGGAGAGTTTCTTGATGATCGGCTCTTCCAGCTCGTCGGGCAGGTCGGTGCGGATGCCGCTGATGGCGTCGCGCACGTCCTGGGTGGCCTCGAGCAGCGGCTTCTCGAACTGGAACTCGATCACGATCTGCCCGTACCCGTCCTGGGCCGAGCCGTTCATCTTCTTGACGCCGCTGATGGAGGCGATCGCCTCCTCCACCGGCTCCAGCACCTCGCGCTCCACCCCGTCCGGCGAGGCGCCGGGATACACCAGCCCCACCAGGACGAACGGCGGCTGGACGTCGGGGAATTCGTCGGTCTTGGTCTGGAACAGGGCGATCAGCCCGAACACCGACAGCGCCACCATCGAGACGATGGTGACGACCGGGCGGCGGATCGCGAAATCGGAGATCAGCATCGCTCACTCCTTCTCGGCGGCGGCGCCGATCCGCACCGCATCGCCCACCGGGATCCCGCGGGCCGAGCCGAGCAGCAGCGTGTCGCCGGCGGCCACCCCGCTGGTGAGCTCCATCCGCTCGCGGGCCGCGTC
>CAZYIV010000002.1:0-18624 GCA_964647615.1 uncultured Gemmatimonadaceae bacterium
ATCTCGCCCCCCATGTCGTACTGGCGCTGCAGGTCGCGGGTGACGATCACCGCATCCCGGGGCACGTCCGCCGGGAGCTGGGCCATCCGTTCCGCCGTGTCGCTCAGGGCGCTGCTCATAGATGCCGTCCGATCAGGGCCTCGATCTGGGCCCGGGCCTTGAGGTAGTCGAACCGCGCGGTCACCACGTCCACTTCGGCCTGTGCCAGCGCCTCCTGCGAGTTGAGCACGTCGAGGATCGTCGCCGCGCCCACCCGGTAGCGCTCGCTCACCACCCGCAGGTCCTCGGTGGCGGCGGTGACGCTGGTCCGGGTGATGTCGATCCGCACCCGCGCCGCCTCCACCGCCGCGTACTGGGTGGTCAGCGAGGCCAGCACCTGGCGCCGGGCGTCCTGCGCCGAGGCCTCCGCCGCGTCGAGCGAGGAGAGCCGGGTGGCGATGGTCTGCTCCCGCTGGAACCGGTTGAAGATCGGCCAGGAGAGGCCGAGCTGCAGCTGCCGGTTGGCGAACAGCTGGTAGTCGGTGCGGTCGTTGCCGCTCCACCCGGCCGACCCGGACAGCGCCAGGGTGGGGTAGTAGGCCGCCCGCGCCGCCTTCACCGCCGCCTCCGCGGCGATGCTGCTCGCCTCCGCCGCCTGCACCTGCGGCGAGGCGGCCATCGCTTCCTGGTTGAGGGCGACGGTGTCCAGCGCCACGCTCGGGGTGTAGAAGACGGAGTCGTCCGCCGCCTCCACCCGCCCGTCCACCCCGATGGTCCGCGCCAGCGCGGCCTGGGTCCGGGTGACGTCGCTGCCCGCCGAGACCAGCGCCAGCTGGGCATTGCCCAGGTTCACCACCGAGCGCAGCGAGTCGGACCGGGTCGCCGAGCCGACCCGCAGCTTGGCCACCGACAGGTTGAGCTGCTCCTCCGCGCGCCGCACGCTGGCCTCGCGCACCCGCACCAGCTGCTGCGCCGCCAGCGCGTCGAAGAACTGCTGGGTGGCGGTGAGCCCCGCCTGGAACTCGGCGTTGGTCACCCCGGCCTCGGCCGCGCTCTGGGTGGCCCGGGCATTGCGCCGGTCGGCGCCGCGGCGGAAGCCGGTGAAGAGGTCGACGCTGCTCGAGAGCCCGAAGCTCACGCTGTTGGTGCTGCTGCCCCCGCTCTCCAGCTCACCGGTCGGGCCCACGCGCTGGGTCTCGTTGTAGCTGCGGGTGCCGGAGCTGGTGGCGTTGAGGCTGGGCAGGAAGGCGCCGGTCGCGGAGCGGACCTGCGCGTCCGCGTTCTTGAGGGAGCCCCGGGCCTGCACCACCGCGGGCTGCACCTGCTGCGCCCGGCGGATCGCCTCCTCGAGGGTCACGCTGGGCACCTGCTGCGCCGCCAGCGGCGCGGCGAGGCCCAGCCCGGCGAAGAGGGCGAGGAGTCGGGGCGCCCGGCGGGCGCGGGAACGGGAAAGGCTCATCGGTGCGTCGTATCCTGTCGTTCGGCGTCGAGGCGCGCGGTCACCACGGCGTACCGCGCCAGTTGTTCGGGGGTCAGCAGGGTCCGCACATCCGCGCGGATCGCGGTGCGCATGGTGTCCATCCGGGCACCGACCTCGGACCACAGCGAGTCCATCTGGCCCCGGTGCCGGGACAGCACCACCTTGAGGCTGTCGCGCTGGGCCGGGGTGAGCTTCAGTTCCTCGTTCAGCAGGTCCAGGTACCAGTCACTGCCGCGATGCCCGCGCAGGCTGGCCCGCTCCTCGCCATAGTGTCGGGCGGTGACCACGCTGCCCACCGCCCCGCCGGCGAGCGCCGCGAGGAGCAGCAGCAGGCCCGCCTTCCACGTGTCCCTCCGCAGGCCCGCCACCGTTACCGCCCTCCCAGGGCGAAGCCCATCAATCCCTCACCGCCCAGCGGGCGGTCGGAGGCCCCGACCTCGGCCAGCGGCGTGGCCACCGGGCGCGGGTGGGTGTTGAGGGTGAACCAGAGCCCCGCCAGCGTGGCGAAGAGCAGGGCCGCCGCGATGCCGGGCTGGGCCCAGCCCGCCAGCACCGACCAGAACGAGCCCCGGGGCGGCAGGCCCGCCCGCACCCCGGCGGCAAAGGCCTCGGGGGCGGTGCCGTCGAGCAGGTCGCGGAGCGCCTCCCCCAGCCGCGGATCGGGCGCCAGGTCAAAGGGTTCTTGCTGCATGTTCATTCCTCCTTCAGGCCGCCCAGCCGCGCCCGCAGGCGCCGCTTGGCGTGGAACAGGTCGGAGCGGACAGTGCCCTCCGGCAACTCCAGCATCCGGGCAATCTCGCCGTGGGCGTAGCCCTCGACCTCGTACAGCACCACCACCAGTCGCTGCCGTTCCGGGAGCTCCGCCATCGCGGCGCCCAGCCGTTCGCGCTGCATCCGCCGCTCGGCGGCCCGGTCGGGTGTCGGGCCGGCGTCCGCACGCTCCAGCGGGAGCGGTTCGGTTGCCCGGACCCGGCGGCGGCGGACCAGGTCCCGCGCCGCATTCACCGCGATCCGTGCGAGCCAGGGCCCGAACCGCTGGGTCCGGTCGAACCGGTCCAGCGCCTGCCACGCGGAGAAGAGTGCATCCTGGGCCGCGTCGTCGGCATCGGCGGCGTGACCCAGGACGGCGCGGGTGAGGCGCCGGACCATTGGCGCGTATCGGCTCACCAGGATGCCGAAGGCATCCTGGTCCCCGGCCTGCGCCCGCTCGATGATGACCGACTCGGACTCAGCGGTGATACGCACCGTCCTTCGGAATTGTTGATGCGGTCCCGGCGGCACTCCGGCGCGGGGCGGCGGAATTGTACTGCCCCGAGACAGGGCGGAGCGAATCGGAGGAGGCCGCGGGCGGCGGCGGGACCTGGGCCGCACTGGCAAGTGCTTGACTGACAAGGATCTCTGGTGCGCCGGGGCGGCGGCCGCCCGCGCGAACGCGGTTTGCAGTGGAGGGGGCCGTTCCCGGCCCCACCCCGCACCGGAGGTCGCATGTCCGAGCCGTACGTGAACCCGTCCATACGGCGCGCTTCGATTCCGGTTCCGGCCGGATGGTGCGCGGTGCGGGCCGACTGATGCGGATCGCCCTCGTTTCGGCGGATACGGCCGTCCCGGTCTTCGGGGCGCGGGCCGCTTCGGCGCACCTGCTCGGCGTCCTGCGGGCGCTGCGCGCGGCGGGACACCAGGTCACCCTGTTCACGCCCCGGCCCGGGGGCCTGCTGCCACCGGACCTCGAGGGCCTGGCGGTGCACCTGCTCCCGCGGCCCCGCCCGCAGGGCCGCCGGCCGCGGTCCTGGGACCAGATCGGCATCAACCATCACCTCCGCACGGTACTGGGCGAGGCGGCGCCGTTCGACCTGGTGTACGAACGCCACTCGCCGTGGAGCTATGCCGCCATGGACTGGGCCGCCCGGCAGGGCGTGCCCTCCCTCCTCGAGGTCAACGATGCCCGGCTCGAGTGGATTGCCGCCGCACGGGCCCCGCTCGAGGCGGAGGCGGTGCGTCGGGTGGCACGCCGCGCGGTGGGTGCCGCGCGGACGGTGCTGGCGGTGTCGCCGGGTGTCGCCCGTGAACTCACCCGGCAGGTCGGTGCGGGGCGGCTGGTCGTGGTGCCCAACGGCGTGGATCCGGCGCGCTTCGCGGCCACGGCGTCCGGCGCCGGACTGGAGCGGCCACCCGGACCGGTCGTGGGTTACCTCGGCGCGCTGACCGATGCACAGGGGGTCACCACGCTGCTCGACGGGTTCCGGCTGGCGGCGCGCTACGCCAGCCGCCTGCGGCTGGTGCTCGTCGGGGACGGGCCCGAGCGGGAGCGGCTCGAGGCGCGCGCCAGCGAGTACGGCCTGGCCCACCGGGTGGAGTTCATCGGGGAGGTCCCGCCCGACCGGGTGCCGGCGTGGCTCTCCTGGATGGACGTGGCGGTGGCGCCGTACCCCGCCGTGACCGGGAGCGAGCCGTCCTCGCTCAAGCTGCTGGAATACATGGCCGCGGGCCGCGCGGTGGTGACCTCCAGCGTCGCCGCGCCGTGGTCGCTGGTGGAGCACGAGTGTACCGGGCTGGTGATCCGGCCAGACGCGCCCGACGAACTCGCGGCCGCGATCCTCCGGCTGGTGTCCGACCCCCGACTCGCGGCCCGGCTGGGCGAGAACGCCCGTGCCGCGGTCTGCCGGGGACGCGGCTGGGGCGGGCTGCTGTCCGCAGTGGACCAGGCGGCCCGCGTGCCGCCGGCCCGCCCCCTGCCAGGCCGGATCCAGCCCCGGTGATGATCGTATCCGCGCCGGCCGACGCGGCGAGTCGCGCCTGTATCGCTCCGCTACAGGGCGTACAAAACGTCGCGACAGGGACCGCCACCTCCTTCCGGGGCTCATCCGCAAGCTCTTGTCAGACAACGGTTTCCTTCGGCGCGCCAGAGGCGGCGGCGGCGGTCCACATCCTGCCTTCCCGTGCTGGCAGTCCATCTGGCACCCTCGACAGCATACGCCACGGAACCGGCCACACCCTCATGCCCCTGCTCACGCTGATCCCCGCGAGCGATTCCTTCTCCGCCCTGTGGCCGGAGCTGGTTCGGGAGTGCGGCCTGGAACTGGGCGGCGGCGCGGGGCCCACGGCGGAATCTGATGTGGTGCTGCTCAATGCCGCCGGGGTCGAGGACGAGATCCTGCGCCGGCTCGAGGAGGTCCGCCGGGCGCAGGTCTTCCAGGGCGACGTCGTGGTGGTGGGTGCGGTGCCCGACTACCGGATCGCGGTGGCGGCCCTCCGGGCGGGCGCCGCCGAGTACTTCGCACTGCCGCAGGACCTGCCGCTCCTGCGCGAGTGCCTCGAGCGCCAGGCCGAGCGGGGCCGCACTGCGGCCGCCGCGGCGGACTTCGCCCGGCAGGAGGCCGCCCGCTACCGGTTCGACGGGATTCTGGGCGACAGCGCGGCGCTCCGCGCCACCCTGGACCGGGCGGCGCGGGTGATCCCCCATGGCGGCGTCACCGTGCTCATCGGCGGCGAGACCGGCACCGGCAAGGAGCTCCTCGCCCGGGCCATCCACTACAACGGCCCCCGCCGTGACGCCCCCTTCGTGGACGTGAACTGCGCGGCGATTCCGGAGCACCTGCTCGAGAGCGAGCTCTTCGGGCACGAGCGCGGCGCCTTCACCGACGCGAGCAGTGCCAAGCCCGGCCTGTTCGAGGCGGCCGATGGCGGGACCATCTTCCTCGACGAGATCGGCCACCTCTCGCTGTCGCTGCAGGGCAAGCTGCTCCGGGTGCTGGAGGAGCGCCGGATCCGGCGGCTCGGGGCCACCATCTCCCAGGCGGTGGATGTGCGGGTGATCGCCGCCACCCACGTGGACCTGGGCGAGGCGGTGCGCCTGGGCAGCTTCCGCGAGGACCTGTACTACCGGCTGAATGTGGTGGGGCTGCGGCTCCCGGCGCTGCGCGAGCGCGGCAGTGACCTGCTGCTACTGGCCCGGGCATTCCTCACCCGGTTCGCCGGGGACTACGGGCTGCCGGTGCCGGCGCTCAGTGCGGCGGCGGAGCGCCGGCTGCTCACCCATCCCTGGAGCGGCAACATCCGCGAGCTCCGGAATGTGATCGAGCGCGCGCTGCTGCTCTGCCAGGACGGCCGGCTGGACGTCACCGACCTGGGCCTCGACGGCGGCCCGGCGCTGGTGGCCCCGGGAGGGGTGCCCTTCCCCGCGACGATGTCCGACATCATCCGCTCCGCCGCGCGCGAGATGCTGCGCCTGGTGGACGGTAACAAGAGCGAGGCGGCGCGCCGCCTCGGTATCTCGCGCACCCGGCTCCTGCGGCTGCTGGCCGCCCGGTCGCGGCGCGCGACCCTTTCCCAGGAGGAACGGTGATGCAGCTCCGGTTCGTGACCCTCGCTGCGGTCGCGGCCATCGCCCTGGCCTGCAGCAGCGCCGGCGACGGCAGCGGCGGGACCGGGCCGGGCCCGGTGCCGACCGACTCCACGGTGGCGGAGGACAGCCTGCGGTTCCTGCGGCCCGCGCTCACGGCGCCGCCCTTCGCGGCGCGCACGGTGAGCTTCTGGGCGGTCCGCGGCCAGCGGCGCGAGATCCGCCTGATGTACCAGCCGGCCGCGGGGCAGCTGGACTCGTTCGAGTTCATCCGCTTCCGGGTGGACAAGAAGTCGCTGGTGACCGACAGTGCCGGGCAGCCGCTCGCCAGCGGTGACTCGGTGCTCATCACCCTGACAATCTCCGACACCCTGCGGCTCATCACCGAGTTCCAGCCCGCCGGCCTCACGTTCAATCCCGGCGAGCCGGCCCGGCTGTGGATCAAGTTCGGCGAGGCGGACCCGGACCTGAACGAGGACGGGGTGGTCACCGCGGCCGACACGACCCTGCTGCTCGGGCTCAAGATCTGGAAGCTGGAGCAGCCCGGCGAGCCGTGGTCCCTCCTGCCGAGCATCGTGAACACCGTGAGCCAGGAGGTGGAGGCCGACATCCCGGGCTTCACCCGCTACGCGGTGGCCTACTGAGCGCGCCCCGATGACCGCCCGCCCGCATCCCGCCGCCGATCCGGTGGCCGCGGCCGAGCAGGAGCTCCGCCAGGGGCTCCTGCGTCCGGCCCGCGACCGGCTGGAGTCCGCCCTGCCCGCACTCGAGCGCGGGGAGGGCGGGACCTACCGGCGTGCGGTGAACATGCTGGGGGCGGCGCAGTTCGAGCTGGGCGAGCTGGGGCAGGCGGCGACGACCTTCGGGCGCGCGCTGGAGCTGGCGAGCGAGGCGGGCGACGCGCTGATCCTGGGGCGGGCGACCAACAACCTCGGCATGCTGGCCAACATCGCCGGCCGGCGGGAGGAGGCCCTCACCCGGTACCAGCTGGCCATTCCCGCCTACCAGCGGGTGGGACACCTGAGCGGCCTCGCCGAGACCTGCCACAACCTCGCCATCACCTATCGTGACCTGGGCGAGCTGGAGCAGGCCGACCGGCACGAGCGCCGCGCGATCGCCTACGCGCGCGAGGCGGGCAACCCGCGCCTGCTGGCGATGGCGCAGGTGGGGCGGGGCGACCTGGCGCTGCGCCGGGGCGAGGCCGCCGTGGCCGACGCCACCGCGCGGCTCGCGGCCGAGGCCTATCGCCGCATCCCCGACCATCTCGGCGAGGCCGATGCGTTGCGGCTGGCCGGGGCGGCCCGCACCCTGCTGCGCGCCCCGGGCGCGGCGCGGGAGGCGCTGGACCGGGCGGTGGTGCTGGCGGCGGAGCACGGCAGTCCGCTGATCGAGGCGGAGGCGCGGGAGGCGCGGGCCCGGCTGGCGGCGGCGGAGGGGATGTGGGACGCTGCCGCGGCCGACGTGACAGCGGCGCTGGGGCTGTACGAGGGCCTCGGGGCGGACGAGCCGGGCGCGGCACTCCGGCGCTGGTTCGACGGGGCCCGCCCTGCGGAGTGAGCCGGGCGGGGGCTACTCCCAACCGCCCCGCCGGCCCCACGCCTGGATGCCGAGCACCGTCGCAAACCAGAGGCAGAGCGCGCCGAGGACGTAGGCCATCACCCGCGGCAGGCCCAGCAGCAGCAACCCCATCAGCCCGAGCAGCAGCACCACCGGCGCCACCAGGGACCGGAAGGCGCCGCTCACCAGGCGCCGGGCCGCGACCGCGGTGCGCATCCGGAGTTCGCGCCGGCCGCGGCGCCGGGGCCCCGCCTCCCGGCCCTCGCGGCGCTGCAGCCGGCTGGGCACCATGCGCTGCAGCGCCTGCGGCACCCGCCGCGGCCGCCGCACCACCTCGACGCTCCGCCCGATATCGCGCCGGAACTGCTGTTCCATGCTCCGGGCCAGCGCCGGGTCCTCGATCACCACGTCCAGCTCGTAGTTCCCGATCAGGCTCGAGGCGTTGAGGTTGCTGGTGCCGACCCGGGCCCAGCGGCCGTCCGCCACCATGGTCTTGGCGTGGATCATGGGCCCGTCCCACTCGAAGATCCGGAGCCCCGCGCGGAGCATGTCGCGGTAGCCCATGCGGGTGAGGTTCCGCACCAGGGGCACGTCGCTCGCCCCGGGGACCAGCAGCCGGATATCCACCCCATCCTTCTCCGCCAGCGCCATCACCTCGAACAGCCGCGGCGGCGGCACCAGGTACGCGTCCACGATCCACAACCGCCGGCGGCAGCCCGCGGCCAGGTACTCGAACACCCGGTAGGCGCGCTGCTTGCCGGGCTCGCCGACGACCACCCGCACCGCCGCCTCGCCCATCGGCTGCTCGTCGCGCGCCTGCTCGTCGTCGGGGAGGGGCGGGCCGGCACGGCCCCACACCCGGGCGAAGGCCAGGTCGAGGGCGTGGCTCGCCGGCCCCTCGATCAGCACCGCGGTGTCGCGCCAGGCGGGGATGCCCCGCGCCTCGTCCCCCGCCCACTCATCCCCGATGCAGAGCCCCCCGACCACCGCGCGGACCCCATCGACGACGACCAGCTTGCGATGGTCGCGGGTGAGGGCGCGGAGCGGGCGGAAGGGGGAGGGGCGGTTGAAGCAGCGCACCTCGCAGCCGGCGTCACGGAGGAAGCGCCAGTAGCGCCGGCCGGTGCCGATCGAGCCGAGCCAGTCGTACAGCACCCGCACCGGGAGGCCCGCCCGGGCCCGGGCGGCCAGCGCCTCGGCGAAGCGCCAGCCGGTCTGGTCGTCCCGGATGATGTAGTTCTCGAAGTGGATGAAGCTGACGGCCTGCCCGATGAGGTCGAGCATGGCGGTGTAGGCGGCGGGGCCGTCCTGCAGCAGGGTGACGCGATTGCCCGGGATGGGCCGGGCGGCGGCGGCGCGGTCAATGGCCCGCTGCGCCACCGGGCGGCCGGAGAGCGGCAGCCGGCCGGCGCGCTCGGCGGGGAGGCTCATCCCGCGCCGAGGCCGAGGCGGGCCTCCACCGGCCGGAGCGCCTCGAGGACAAACGCGATGTGCTCCTCCAGCGGCACGCCGAGCTCGGCGGCGCCCTGCAGTACGTCGTCGCGGCTCACCCCGCGGGCGAACGCCTTGTCCTTGAGCTTCTTCTTCACGCTGGAGACCTCGAGGTCCTGCAAGCTCCGCGACGGCCGGACCAGGGCACACGCCACCAGGAAGCCGCACAGCTCGTCGACCGCGAACAGGGCCCGCGCCACCGGCGTGTCCCGCGGGACGCCGGTGTACCCGGCATGCCCCAGGATGGCCCGCTGCAGCTCCTCGGGGAAGCCCTGCGTGGCGAGGATGCGCACCCCTTCCGCCGGATGCTCCGCGGTGGCCGAGCGGGCGTCGTTGGGGAAGCGCTCGTAGTCGAAGTCGTGCAGCAGGCCGACCAGTCCCCAGGTGTCGGGGTCGCCGTCGTAGCGCGGCGCCATGGCGCGCATGGCGGCCTCCACGGCATACATGTGCTTCCGGAGCGGCTCGGAGGCGGTGTACTCCTGCATGAGCGCCAAGGCGCGGTCGCGGGTCCAGGTCATGGCCTACAATGAACGGCCCCCCGCCGCCGGAGGCAACGGGGGGCCGGGTCTGGTGCGGGAGGCTGCCTCAGGGCGCGGGGCAGCTGACCGTGCCGCAGATCGGCACCGGGATGCTGGTGCCATAGAACTGGTTGATCGTGGAGGCCAGCGAGTCGGCGACGATCCGGTGGGCCGCCGCGCTCGGGTGCACGCCATCCAGGGTGAACATGGTGCCGAAGGTCACCGGCTGGCCGACCGCCGCGCCCGCGATGTTGGGGAACTGGGGGATGGCGCCCGTGGCCACCAGCGCCGCCAGCGTCGGGTTCACGTCGAGGTAGGCCATGCCGCGGGCGGCCGCCTCGGACTGGATGTGGGCGTTGAACCCTGCCACGGCCGTGACCAGGCCGGTCAGCTCCGCGGTGGTCACCACCTCGTTGTCCACGCTGCAGTCGATCGAGGCGGGGAAGCCGGCGATCGCGGTGCTCAGCTTGGTGAGGCCCACGGTCCACGGGACCAGGATGCTGAGCCCGCCGCCGGTGGGCGGCACCGGGGCGCAGGTGGCCGACACGGTGAAGGTCGGGATGCCCGCAAGGGTGGAGTCCAGCGGGGGGAGCGGCGCGGGGCAGCCGCCGTTCTTGAGGCAGTACCAGATGGCGCCCTTGCTGGCGTAGGGGATCACGCTGACGTCGGCCACGGACACCAGGGCGGCGTGCGCGCCGGTCGCCTCGACCGCATCGAGCACCGAGTCGTACTGCGCGGTGAAGGTGGCGAGCGGGGTGACCAGCGCCGGGTTGCCGGGGTTGGACGAGCTGGTGAGCGAGCCCAGGACGTCGTTGTTGCCGATCCACACCGTCACGAAGGTCGGCTGCGCCTCCGCCATCCGCTCCAGCTGCGTCTTGCCGCCGAGGAAGAAGGTGGTCAGCGCGTTGGAGGCCGACACCGGGGTGCCGAAGTTGGAGAGTAGCTCCTCCACGCGGGCGCCCGGGACGGCCAGGTTGTTGATGGTGCCCTGGATCGGGACCCGGAGGTCGCAGGTGGTGCCGGTGCCGCCGCCCACCCGGGCCTGGGTCACGTTGTTGGTGAACGGCGGGGCGCAGCCCCGGCCGTTGAGCCGCGGGTAGTTGAAGCTGGTGCCCATCGCCGTGCCGAGCAGCACCGCGTAGGAGCGGCGCTGGGTGCTGTCATTGATGCCGGCGGACTGGTAGCCCGCCGTGATGCTGTTGCCCAGCGAGACGTAGCGCTGGAACATCGGGTCCAGCACGTCCGGCGCGTTGAGCTTCTCGTCCGTCCGGCAACCGGCCAGGACCGGAAGCGCGACGAGCAGGGTCGAAACAAGCCGCGAGATCCGCATGGTCAGGCTCCGGGGGCGTCAGAAGGTGTAGGACACGGTGGCACCGAACAGGTGCGCCTTGAACTTGAAGAGCCCGTTGTCGGGCAGCCCGTACTCCACCGTGCGTCCCCGGCGGTCCTGCTGCTGGATGTACTGGTACGCGAGGTCGACGTGCAGGCTGTTCCCCAGGCGGGTGCCGAGGCCGGCGGTGAACTCGGCCCGCTTGCCCTCGGGGAGGTTCGGGGTGACCGAGCCGGTGGGCAGCGCGGCGTCGTGGAACAGGTAGCCGCCCCGCACGGTGACGGTGGGGCTGACCTCGTACTCGCCGCCGAAGCGGTAACTGGTGACACCCTTCGCGTTCTCGATCAGGTAGGTATTCGGCAGCCGGTCGGTGATGATCGTGACGCTGTCGAACACCGCCCAATTGGTGTAGGTGAAGTCCATCAGCAGGCGGAGCCGGTCGGTCGGGCTCACCATGGTGCCGAAGGTCAGCTGCTCCGGCATGCGGAGCCAGGTCTTGCCGCCCTGGTCCTGCAGCGGGCCGCTGCCGCTGAACTGGGGCGAGAGGATGGTGTCGAGCGGGGTGCCGGCCGGGGCGCCCAGCGGGTTGCCGCCGGGCAGGATGATCCCGGTGAACACCCGGTTGATGCTGGCCTGGGCGCCGTTCACCTTGACCAGCTGCCGGGAGAGGAACCGGGCGCCGAAGCTGACGTGCTTGTCCACCTGGAAGATCGCGCCGACGTGATAGCCGACCCCGGTGCCGTTACCGGTGAGTTCCACGTCCGCGATGTCGGTCCCGCGCTGGAAGCCGAGGTTGCCGAAGGTCACCCCCGGCGCGGCGTCCTGGTCGAACAGGTCCACCCGCTGGTTCAGGCCCAGGTGCAGGAAGTTGAGGTCGAAGCCGGCGCCCAGCTTGATCTGGTCGCTGACCTTCACCGCCAGGGTCGGCTGCACGTAGATCGCGCGGATGGTGCTCTTGTAGCCGCGGAATCGGACCTGCGAGTTGCTGGGCCACTCGGTCGTCAGCCCGTACGGGGCGAACATGCCGATGCCCGCGCTGACCCGGTCGGTGATGCCGCGCTGGATGTAGAGCGCGGGCACCGGGATCAGCAGGTTCTTCATGTCGGTGGTGAGGCCGGTGGCCTCATCGGTGAAGCCGCCGCGGGGCGCGATACCGGTCACGCCGGCCGACACCACCCACTGTCCGGGGGCGGCCCCGGCGATACCCGCCGGGTTGAAGAAGATCGCCGAGCCGTCGGCGCAGGGTGCCGCGACGCCGGTGCCGGCGCGACCCATCGCGCACGACCCGTGCTCGTTGACGCTGTACCCCTGCGCGGCCAGCGACGCAGGGGCGCCTGCGAAGGCGACCAGCCCGCAGACGGCGAGCCAGACCGGGAACCGCCGCATAGATGGACTCCGAATCAGAGAATGAAGACGGGTGATGGGGGACGCTCTGGTGCGGGATGCTGCGGCTAGTTTACGGCCCGGCCACAACTTTGTCAAAAAGCGACCGGGATGGGACAGAACGCGACGGCACTGGCCGGCCCCGGAGGGACGGCGGGAGCGCCGAGCAGGATAGTCGGGCTTGTCGTCGGCTAGTGCAGGGTGGGCGGATCGGCCGGCGGCCCGGGCAGCTGGGCCGCCGTCAGCGGCACCCGGTAGCTCTCGCCGTCGTCGAGGCTGATCTCGAAGGCGTAGCCCCCGGGCGCCGGGAGCGGCAGGTCGAACACCAGCACCGCCCCGGCCTCCACGTCCATCACGCCGGCGGCCGGCTCGCCGAAGTGCACCGAGCCATCGCCCTCCACCAGGGCATGGCCCTGGTGGTCCACGAAGCGGATGCGGATGCTGTGGGTGCCGATCTCGGTGCGGCGGCCCCGCACCCGCAGGACCAGGTGGGCCCGCGGGTGCAGCGCCGGGAAGGCGGGTACCCACACGTGCTGGAACAGGCCCAGCACCGAGAGCTTGCCCTGCTGGTCGATCAGGGCGTAGTCGGCGAGGACCGCGAAGTCGAGCAGCAGGTCAGGCGACCCGGATCGAGGTGATCTCGTCGCTCTTGCGGATGGCGTTGACCACGTCCATCCCCGAGGTGACCTGCCCGAAGACGGTGTGGACCCCGTCCAGGTGCGGCTGCGGCGCGTGGCAGATGAAGAACTGGCTCCCGCCGGTGTCCTTCCCGGCATGGGCCATGGACAGCGTGCCCGCCATGTGCTTGTGGGTGTTGCGGTGGGTCTCGCACTTGATCTTGTAGCCGGGCCCGCCGGTGCCGGCCCGCGGATCGTGCGGGTCCCGCGAGTGGGGGCAGCCCCCCTGGACCATGAAGTTGTTGATGACCCGGTGGAAATGGAGCCCGTCGTAGAAGTTGCTGTTGGCGAGCTTCTCGAAGTTCTCGACGGTCTTGGGGGCTTCCTCGTCGAACAGCTCCGCGACGATGGTACCCCGGCTGGTCTCGATGGTGGCGGTCTTCATGGTCCGGCCCGGTCAGGGGAAGGGTGGGTGGGCCTCGTGCCCGGGCGGAGAATAAGCCCCGGGCAGGGGAACCTCAATCGCCGCCCGTGCCGGCGGGCGTCACCACCCCACCTGCTTGACCTCCGCCAGCACGCCCTGCAGGTCGTTGAACTGCACCTCCTTCGGCTTGCCCGGCACGGGGATGGCGAGCTCGGTCGTGGCGCCGGTGACCTTCACCCGCACCCGCGCGACCTGCTTGTTCTCCAGGGTGATCGCCACCGGCACGTACATCAGGAACTCCGGCGGCACCCGCTCCTGCTGCACCCGCAGCCGCACCTGCCACCGCTCGCCCGCCTGCTCCGGCTTCCAGGCCACCTTGTAGGTGGGGATCCCGGTGCCGTACACCCACTCGTCGAAGAACCACCCCATCGGCTGGCCCGTCGTCTGCTCGAACACCTGCTGCAGGTCGGCGGTGCTCGCCCGCCCGCCGGCGTGGGCGGCGTAGAAGGCCTGCATCGCGCGGGTGAACCGGTCCTCGCTCATGCTGGGCAGGTCGAGCAGCAGGATCCGCAGCATGTGGAAGGCCCAGGCGCCCTTCTCGTACACGATGGCATTGTAGTCGTCGACGGTGGTGTTGGCCGTGACCACCCGGTGGCCCAGCCAGACCGGGAGCGGGTCGTCCCGCCGCAGCATGATGCTCGCCTTCCACTCGTCCAGCAGGCTGAAGTACTTGTCGTTGGCCTGGCGCCGGGTCTGCAGGTACCACAGCCCCGAGAAGCTCGCCAGCCCCTCGCTGAGCCAGCGGTCGTGGTAGGTGGCGTAGTCCACCTTGATGCCCCACCACTGGTGCGCCACCTCGTGGGCCCGGAAGACTTCGTCCGCGCCGCGCTGGTCGGTCTGCTGGAAGGTCACCCACGACAGCCCGATGATCCCCGGCCACGCCTCGCCGTGCAGCCACGGGATCTCGGTGGCGTAGAACTGCTTCACCGGCGCCGGCCCGTACACGTGCTCGTAGAACTTGAGCGCGTTCACCACGTCGTCGCCCACCTGCTGCTTCATGTTCCTGCCCCGCAGCACCCCGGTCCCGCGGGTGAAGGCCTTGTGCATGTCGTCGGACCAGAGGATCGTCACCGGCGGGCCCTCGGTCGCGGGGACCCGGTAGCTCTCGAACACCCCGACGTTGAAGGAGGCGTTGCGGATCGGCGCCGGGGTGACCCAGCGGGTGCGGATCATGTGGTCCGGCGCGGCGGCGGAGTCGGTGCGCTCGCCCACCGCAGCGAGCTGGAAACCCTCGGGGCTCAGGAAGGTCAGGTCGAATTGCGCCGGGTAGCGCCCCTCCAGCGAGACCGGGTACCAGGCGATCGAGGACTTGATGTAGAACCAGTCGCGGAACCGCTCGATGAGGTCCCCGTGATAGCCGAGGCGCAGCGTGACCTGCTCGCCCGCGGCGAGCCGGTGCCCCGCACGGACCCAGACGTAGGGGTTGTCCTTCGCCAGCACCACCGCGGCCGGCGTGCCGTCGGTCCATGAGGCGCTGTCCACGGTCATCTCGGGGTAGATCACGAACGGGATCCACGGGCCGATGCTGCTGTCCGCCACGATCTCCAGGGTGCCGGCGGCGCTGAACTTGAGGTCGCCGGTGGTGCTCTGCGGCAGCCGGACCTGCAGGGTATACCGCGCCACGTGCGCGCCGGGCCGGCGCTCCGCGTATTCGCCCGGGGGCGTCGCGTCGCCCTCGGGCCGGTTCATCGTCACCGCCTCCGTCCGCCGGGTGGCCGCGGTCCGCTTGGCCCGGGTGAGCAGCTGCACCCCCTCCACCGCGGCGGGGTCCACCAGCAGCATCCACGGATCGTTCGCGTGATTGGACACCATCACCAGGAACAGCCCGCTGGCCTCGCCGTTGAGCACCGGGTCGAGCAGGTCGGGATGGAGGGCGCGATCCCCCTCGTCGCCGAAGTAGTCGAGCAGCTCCCGGAACCGCCCGGCCAGGTCGCCGGGGGCGGTCCCGGGGCCGAAGGTCGCCTGCCGCTCCAGCTCGGCCAGGGTGGAGTCGGCGAAGAACAGCACCGCCTCGTCGAGCGGCTCGTCGTACTCGTCCGCCTTGCGGAAGATCCGCAGCCGTTCCCGCTCCATGCGGGTGCCGGGGGTGTAGTGGAGCCGCCCGCTGCCCCGGAACACTGCCGCCATCGGGCGGCCCCCCACCGGCTCCATCAGGTAGAGCGTGCCGGCGTCCAGGGTGAGCTCCGCGCGGTCGCGGTGCAACACCAGGTGATCCACCGTGGCCGCCCGGTCGGCGGGGCGCAGCTTCCACAGATTCCGGAAGGCATCTTCATAGCTGGCGGCGGGGCCCTGGGCGGCCAGGCGGGTGGCGAGCAGGCTGAGGAACAGGACGGACGTGGGACGGCCGGCGGACATGGAGGGAGCCTCGGAGCGGGGAGTGAGCGCGTTCTCCAAATCTCCCTGTGTCAGGCTGTACGTCAACGCCCCCCGGCCGCCGCCAGGCCGGTCAGCGTGGCTTCCCACTCGGCCAGGGTGGCGGCGGGCCGCTCGCAGCGGGCGCCGACGCAGGCGTACGCCCGGGTGCCCCGGCCGGCGCCAAGCATGCCTCGCAGCGCCTCGGGCAGGGTGTCCGGGACCACCGTGTCGGGGTGGATCCGTCGCACCACGCGGCGGGGGAGCCAGGTGCCGAGGGCCGCCCGGTGCATCGCATCGGCGAGGGCCTGGTCCTCCAGGGACGGGCCCGACACCACCACCACGTGCGCCGCCGGATGCACGGCCCAGTCCAGGGCCGCCAGCAGCGTCGCCCCGAAGAGCCCCAGGGCCGGCGCGCCCGCCGCGAAGGCCCGCAGCTGTGCATCGCGACGCTCCCGCCACGCGTCCGCCTGGGTGTGCTCGGAGAGGCGGGCGAGGCACAGCGCCGCGACCGCGTTGGCGGAGGGCGTCGGGGCGTCCTGCACCGGCTTGGCGCGGGCCGGCAGCAGCCCCAGCCCCTCGCCGGCGGCCCGGTCGAAGAGTCCGCCCGCCACCGGGTCCAGGTAGTCGGCCCACACCCGCTCCATGAGGGCGGCCGCCCACGCCAGCCAGGCCTCGTCCCCGGTGACCTCGAAGGCCTCCAGCGCGGCGAGCGCCACCTGCACCTGGTCGTCCAGCAGGCCCCGTACCCCGCCGGCTGCATGCGCCAGCGACGCCGGGTCCGGCTCGGCGGCGCGGATCCGCGCCAGCGTGCGCAGGGCGTGCTCCCGGGCCCAGGGCTCGTCCAGCGCGGCGCCCGCCTGCACCAGTGCCCCGGCGAGCATCCCGTTCCAGCTGGTGTACTGGCTGCCGTCCACCGCGGGCGCGGTGCGTTCCGACCGGGCGGCACGCATCCGGGTTTCCGCCTCCGCCAGCCGCCGCGCCGCCTCAACGCCCTCGAGCCCCAGCCGCCGGGCGATCGCCCCGAGCGGCTCCTTCACGTGGAGGACGTTGCGGGACGGGTCGTGGTGCATCTCGCCGGCGGTGCCGATGTCGTACCAGGCGGCGGCCACCTCCAGCAGCGGCTCGTCCCGGATCGCCGCCCTGGCCTCGTCCAGGGTCCAGGTGAAGTAGTCCCCGTCGTCCTCGAGCCCCACGTCGGCGTCCTGGCTGGCACCATAGCCGCACTCCGGGGCGGCCAGGACGTCCCGCACCCAGTGGATGATGCCCCGTGCCGTCCGTGCAAACTCCGGGTGCCCCGTCGCCAGGTACGCCTCGGTGTAGGCCCGCAGCAGCTCGGCGTTGTCGTAGGCCATCTTCTCGAAGTGCGGCACCACCCACTCGGCATCCACCGAGTAGCGGTGGAAGCCGCCACCCAGGTGGTCGTGGATCCCGCCCAGTTGCATGGCGACCAGGCTGTGCTCCGCCTGCTCCCGGGGCAGCGCCTCGCCGGTGTCGTGGGCCCGGGTCAGGAGGAACCGCACCGCCGCCGGGTGGGGAAACTTGGGCTGGGTGCCCCAGCCGCCGTGCTGCGGGTCAAAGTGCCGCAGGATCGCCGTGGTGCCCTGCGCCAGCAGCGCCTCCGACGGCTCGCCGGGCGCCGCCTCGTCCAGATGCTCGTCCAGCACCTGCCGCAGGGCGGCGGCCTGTGCGAGGATCCGCTCCCGCTGGGTCCGGAATACCTGGAGCACCTGCGTGAGCAGGCTGCGGAAGCCGGGCCGGCCGTACTTCCCGTCGGGAGGGAAGTAGGTGCCGCCGTAGAACACCTGGCCGTCGGGCAGGAGGAAGGCGGTGAGCGGCCAGCCGCCCTGGCTGGTGATTGCCTGCACCGCGCGCTGGTACCGGGCATCCACGTCGGGCCGCTCGTCCCGGTCCACCTTGATGCAGACGAAGTGCTCATTGAGGAACTCGGCCAGCGCCGGATCCTCGTACGACTCGCGGTCCATCACGTGGCACCAGTGACACCAGACCGCCCCGATGTCGAGCAGCACCGGACATGCCCGGGCCGCCGCCTCCGCGAACGGGGCCTCGCCCCAGGGGTGCCAGGCCACCGGCTGGTGGGCGGCGGAACGGAGGTAGGCGGAGCCGGCGCCGGCGAGGTGATTGGGCATGACGAAAGGTAGGGGCGGCGGGCGCCGCCGTGCACCGCTGGGCCACGGGGCCCGACGCGCCTAGCTTGCAGCACGATGACCCATCCGCACGCCGCGCCGGAGGCCACGCCGGGCGATGCCGCCTTCCTGCGCGCCTTCGCCTGGACCCTCGCACTGCTGCTGGCCGCGGTCGCGCTGCTCACGCTGCTGGTGGATCCCCTCGGTCGCTTCGGGACGGGCCTCCTCCCCCCGGCCATCACCGCCGATCGCGACCTCAAGGCCCGGCTCTACCGGGCGCAGGCCGCCACGCCGCGGCTCGTCGTGCTCGGGTCCTCCCGCGCCAAGACCCTCGATCCTGCCTGCTTCGCCGCCGCCGGCATGGGACCGGCGTTCAACTTCGCGGTGAACGGAGCCTCGGCCCAGGACCTGGTCGCCATCGGCCGCTTCCTCGGGGCCGCCTCGCCCGGCGCGCGTCAGGTGCTCGTCGTCGGGCTGGAGCCGGAGTTGCTGCAGGGGAGTATCGGACTGCACCGGCCGCTGGCGCTCAGCCGGGCACTCGGCGGACTCCTCCCCGAGCTGCCCCGCGAGGCCGATGCCTCGCTCGCGGCCGATCTCTTCGGCTGGCAGGCGGTGGACGCGGCGGCGCGCTCTCTGGCGGCGCGGCTCTCCGCCCCCGACCGCCTCCCGTCCGAGCGGCTCGAGCCCAGCGGGGTGCAGCACTATCCGCGGGTCGAGGCCGCGCGCCGCGCCGGGACCTGGGAGGCGCGCGCCGCAGTGGAGGGATCCATCCCCGGCATCCTGGCGCGATATCGCTCGTTCGACCGGCTCGATGCCGGGAGCGTCGCCTGGCTGCGCCAGTTCCTGCGTGAGGCGCGCGACGCCCACGACCCGGTCATCGCCTTCGTCCCCCCGGTGCATCCGCTGCTGGCCCGGCAGGCCGCCGGCACCAGCTGGCCCGGCCTGAC
>CAZYIV010000002.1:18724-77467 GCA_964647615.1 uncultured Gemmatimonadaceae bacterium
CCGCTGATGCTGCTCTCCACCACCGCGGACTTCGTCGCTGGGGGCTACCTCGGCCGCACCGAGTCGCCCGCGCGCCGCCGCGCCGCGCTGGTGCTGCTACTGGCGTTCAACCTCGGGATCCTCGGGGTCTTCAAGTACCACGACTTCTTCGTCGGGGCGCTCAATGGGCTCGGGCGCCGGCTGGGCGTGCCGCTCGACCTCCCGCTGCTCCACCTGGTGCTGCCGATCGGCATCAGCTTCTACACCTTCAACTCGATCAGCTACACCATCGACATCTACCGCCGCCGGCTCCAGCCGGCCGCGAGCCTGCTCGAGTTCTCCGCCTTCGTCGCGATGTTCCCCCACCTGGTCGCCGGCCCCATCGTCCGCTTCGCAGACATGGCGCCGCAGTTCGCCCGGCCGGCCCCGCGCCCGGCGCGCGAGATGTGGGCCTTCGGGGTCTGGTTCTTCGTCGTCGGGATGGCCAAGAAGGTGCTGCTCGCCGACCCGATCGCCGACACGATTGTCACCCCGCTGTGGCACCAGCTGCCGCTGCTCGACACCGGCGAGGCGTGGCTCGCCGTGCTGGGCTACACCCTGCAGATCTACTTCGACTTCTCCGGCTACAGCGACATGGCGATCGGCCTGGCGGCGCTGCTGGGGTTCCGCTTCCCCCAGAACTTCGACGCCCCCTACCGGGCGCGGAACATCGCGGAGTTCTGGCGCCGCTGGCACATGTCGCTCTCGTTCTGGCTCCGGGACTACCTCTACATCCCGCTCGGCGGAAACCAGCGGGGCCCGCTCGTCACCCTCCGCAACCTGGTGATCGTGATGTTCCTCGGCGGGCTGTGGCACGGGGCCGCGTGGACCTTCGTGGTCTGGGGGCTGTACCACGGGGCGTTGCTCGGCGGGCATGCGCTGCTGCGGCAGCGGGGCTGGGTGCCCCGCTCGCCGCGCCTCGCCTGGGCCGCGACCTTCCTGGCGGTGATGGTGGGGTGGGTCTTCTTCCGCGCCGCCTCCGTGGCCGACGCCTGGCACCTGCTCGCCGTCATGACCGGTGCCGTGCCGGCGGGCGAGGGCGGCAACCTCGCCGCGGGGGCGCTCCGCACCGGCGGCCTCCTGCTGGTGCTCGGGCTGGGCATCAGCTGGGGCCTGCCCGACACCTGGCACTGGCGCCTGCCGCGCACCCGGCTCGCCGGGGCGGCGCTGGCCGTGCTGCTGGTGGCGGCGTTGCTGCGCTTCGCCGCGCCGAGTCCCTTCCTGTACTTCCAGTTCTAGTTCGAAACACCGGCGGCGCTCCACGAAACCCGGCGGCCCGTGGCGCCCGTACGGGGCCCATTGGCCCACGCCCCTCTCCCTCTCCGCCGAGTGTCCCGATGCGCGTCGCGTTGCCATCGCTCCTGGCTGGCCTGCTCCTCCTCGCGCCCGCGGCGACCGCCGCGCAGGCCGGTCCCCCCACGTTCGGCTGCAAGGAGCCCGCGTCGCGGGTGTTCGACTTCTGGCTCGGCAAGTGGGATGTCACCGTCAGCGGGCAGCCGGCGGGGACCAACGAGATCACGCTCGAGGAAGATGGCTGCGTGCTGCACGAGCACTGGGTCGGCTCCCGCGGGGGCACCGGCCAGAGCTTCAACTGGTACGACCGGGGCACCGGGCTCTGGCACCAGGTCTGGGTCAGCAACACCGGCAACGGCCTGCAGCTGGCGGGCCACTATGCGGACAACCGGCTGACGCTCGAGGGCACCGCGCCGGGCCCCAAGGGCAAGCCGCAGGCGCAGCGGCTCTCTTTCTTCCACAATGGGGACGGCACGGTGCGGCAGCTCTGGGAGACGTCGGACGACGACGGCCAGAGCTGGCAAGTCGCCTTCGACGGACTGTACCGGCGCGGCTCCTGAACGCCGTCCCGAACCGCAACATCCCCCGGCGGGCCGTGCCACGCTGCCGGGGTGCCTGACAGCCCGCCGTCCATTCATTCGGCAATCCTTCGGCGGAAACTCCCGGGGTGCGGGCCCGTATGGGGCGCACCCTCTATCCGCACGCCCCGGCGCGAACGGGCGCACCGATGCTCGCCGTCATGCTGGAAATCGTGATGTTCGCCGCGACCCTGGTCGTGGTGGTCGTTGCGTTCGGCCTGGCGGTGTGGTTCGTGAGCCCCTTCGGCCTCTACCTCCGTCAGGTGCGCAACCGCCGCGCCGCCGACCGACGCACCCGCGAACATTGCCCCATTCACGGGAGACAGGCTCCCGCGAGTCTCATCCGCCTGAAGAGCGGGGAGACGGTGTGTTCACAATGCTTCGAGGAGGCGATGGACGATGTCTGCGCGTCATGAGGGCGGTTCCGTCTGGCCGGGGTCAGCGTCGGCACGCTGGTGGTGCTGCTGGGCCTGGGGCTGCTGCTGGTGCTGCTGGCGGCCACCGTGCCCTCGTGCGTGACGTACGTGGACCCGGGCAGCGTGGGGATCGTGATTCACCGGGCGGGCGGCGGCGTGGACGCCACTCCGCTCGGGCAGGGGTTCCACCTGCGCAATCCGGTGACCACCGGCATCGAGGAGTACCCGACGTACATGCAGACCCTGGTGCTGACGCGCTCGGCGGTGGAGGGTTCACCGAACAATGACGAGATCAACGTCAACAGCGTCGAGGGTCAGCCGCTCTCGCTGGACGTGTCCATGTCGTTCGAGCTGGCCCCGGCGCAGGTGCCGCAGCTCTACACCACGTTCCGGAGCGACATCGGGACGATCCAGCGGACGTACGTGAAGCAGGCCATCCGCCAGGCGCTGCAGGAAGTGGTGGGTGGCGAGCCGATCGCCGAGATCATCGGGCCCCGGAAGGCGCAGGTGGTGGCCCGGGTGCAGGGGCTCCTCACGGAGCGCCTGGCCAGCTACGGGATCCTGGTGCGGCAGTTCACGCTGAACGAACTGCGCGCCCCCTCGGCGGTGATGGAGGCGATCAACCAGAAGAACGTGATGCAGCAGCAGGCGCTGACGGCGGAGAACGAGCTGCAGAAGAACCGCTACGAGGCGCAGGGCGACAGCATCAAGGCGGCCGGCCGCGCGATGGCCATCCTCGCGGAGGCCGAGGCGCAGGCCCGGGCCAACCGCCTGCTGGCGCAGAGCATCACCGGGACGCTGGTGCAGTACGAGTTCGCCAAGCGGTGGGACGGCAAGATGCCGCAGGTGTCCGGCGGCGGGGCGCCGCTCCTGTCGCTGCCCCTGTCGCAGTAGGGCAGGGCGCCGGGCGGGGACCCTCGGGTCCCCGCCCGGCTGGCGTTGGGGCCCCGCGCGTCAGCCCAGCGGCGCGAACCGCGCGGTGAAGTGGCGCAGGAACGGTGCCTGCTCCACGAACCGGTACCCGCGGATGCGCTCCCGCCGGGCATGCACGTTCAGGATGGCCTCCACCACATAGTCCACGTGACTCTGGGTGTAGACCCGGCGTGGAATCGCCAGCCGCACCAGTTCCATCGGGCCCGGCTCCTCCCGGCCGGTGGCGGGGTCGCGCCGGCCGAACATCACCGTGCCGATCTCCACCGCCCGGATCCCCGCCTCGCGGTAGAGCTCCACCACCAGCGCCTGGCCCGGCAATTCCAGCGGCGGGATGTGGGGGAAGAGCGCCGCGGCATCGATGTACACCGCGTGCCCGCCCGGCGGCTGCACGATCGGTACCCCGGCGGTGGCGATGTGCCGGCCCAGATAGGTGGTCGAGGTGATGCGGTAGAGCAGGTAGTCCTCGGCCAGGGCCTCGTACAGCCCGACCGCGATGGCCTCCAGGTCCCGGCCGGAGAGCCCGCCGTAGGTGGGGAAGCCCTCGGTGAGAATCAGCAGGTTCCGCTCCTGCTGGGCCACCGTCGCGTCGTTGCTGGCGAGGAAGCCGCCGATGTTCGCCAGTCCGTCCTTCTTTGCGGACATGGTGGCCCCGTCCGCGTGGGAGAACATCTCCCGCGCGATCGCGATCGGCTCCCGGTCGGCGTAGCCCGGCTCCCGCAGCTTGATGAAGTAGGCGTTCTCCGCGAACCGGCAGGCGTCGATGTAGAACGGGATCCCGTGCTTCCGGCAGGTGGCGGAAACCGCCCGGATGTTCTCCATGCTGACCGGCTGGCCCCCGCCGGAGTTGTTGGTCACCGTGAGCATGCAGAGCGGGATCCGCTCCCGCCCCACCTCGGCGATGAGCCGCTCCAGCGCGGCCACGTCCATGTTGCCCTTGAAGGGGTGGTCGAGCTGCGGCTGCCGCCCCTCGGCGATGACCAGGTCCACCGCCTTCGCGCCGGTGAACTCGATGTTGGCCCGGGTGGTGTCGAAATGGGTGTTGCTCGGCACCACGTCGCCGGGCTTGCACATCACCGAGAAGAGGATCCGCTCGGCGGCGCGCCCCTGGTGGGTCGGGAAGACGTACTGGAACCCGAAGATGTCCTGCACCGCCTGCTCGAACCGGTAGAACGACGGGCTGCCGGCGTACGACTCGTCCCCCCGCATCACCGCGGCCCATTGCTCGCTCGACATCGCCGAGGTGCCGCTGTCGGTCAGCAGGTCGATGAGCACGTCCCGCGAGCGCAGCAGGAAGACGTTGAACGCCGCCTCCTGCAGGCGGGCCTCCCGTTCCTCGGGCGTGGTCAGCTGGATCGGCTCGACGGACTTGATGCGGAACGGCTCGATGATGGTCTTCATGGCACCAGGACGGGGGAGGGTGAAGGTCAGGCCGAAATATGGAGCGGAAGCACCGTCGGGGACATATTCCCCCGCCGTGAACCCCCCGTCGCACGCGCCGCCGCCGGACCCGTCCCTGCATGCCTGAGCCCACGCCCGTCGTGGTGATCGGGGCCGGGGCCGCCGGCCTCATGGCGGCGCTGCACGCGGCGCGCGCCGGGGCGCCGGTGCGGCTGTACGAGCGCACCCCCGACGGCGGGCGGAAGATCCTCATCAGCGGCGGCGGCCGCTGCAACATCCTGCCCGCCGAGCTGGACCCGTCGCGCATGGTGAGTGCGGCGCCGCCGCACCTGGTGCGTCGGCTGCTCGCCGCCTGGCCGCTCCGCGAGCAGCGCGCCTTCTTCGAGCGCGATCTCGGCATTCCGCTGGCGCTGGAGGCGGAGAGCGGCAAGCTGTTCCCGGTCTCGAACCGCGCCCGTGAGGTACGGGACACCCTGCGTGCGGCGGCGGCGCGGGCCGGGGTCGAGTTCCGCGGGGGCGCGGCGGTGACCGAGGTCGTGCCGGGGGGCGCGGGCTGGCGGGTGACCGCCGGCGGCGAGGCACTCCCGGCCTCCGCGGTCGTCATCGCGACCGGCGGGTTGTCCGTCCCCACCACCGGCAGCGACGGCTTCGGGCTCGCCCTGGCGGCGCGCCTGGGACATCACCTCGAGCCGCCCTATCCCGCGCTCACCCCGCTCGTCGCCACGCCGAGTCCGCACGCGGAGCTCGCCGGGCTCTCGCTCGAGGTGGCGCTGGATGCGGTTGCCGACGGGCTCCGGGCCACCAGCCGCGGCGGCTTCCTCTTCACCCATCGGGGGTACAGCGGGCCTTCCGTGCTCGACATTTCCCATGTCGCCGTGCGCAGCCGATTGGCGGGAGCGCCGGCCGCGGTGCGGGTGGCGTGGGGCGCGATCGACCGGCCGGCCTGGGTCGAGGCCCTCACCGAGCGCTCGGCGCGGCTCGTCGCCACCGCGGTGCGGGAGCGGCTGCCCACCCGCCTGGCCGACTGGCTGCTGGCCGACTGCGGCATCCCGTGCACCACCCAACTGGCCCAGCTCCGGCGCGAGGCGCGCGAGACGCTGCTCGTGAAGCTGACGGCCTGCCCGCTGCCGTGGACCGGCGATGAGGGCTACCGCAAGGCCGAAGTGACCGGCGGTGGCGTGGCACTGGGCGAGGTGGACGCGGCGACCCTGGAGAGCCGGCGCCATCCGGGGCTGTTCTTCGCGGGCGAGGTGCTCGATGCCTTCGGCCCCATCGGCGGGTACAACTTCGCCTGGGCCTGGGCGACGGGGCGGACCGCCGGCCTGGCCGCCGCCCGGAAATGAGCGCGGGGAGGAGCCGATGGCTCCTCCCCGCGCCGGGACCGGCAACCGCGAGTTACTTGGTGCCGAACGACACCCCGACGGTGATCGGGATGAACTTGGTCGAGCCGCCCGAGGTGGACACGTTCATGTAGCGGCCCTCGGCGAAGATGCTCGCGTCCGAGCCGGCCTTGAACTTGATGCCCGCGCCGCCGCCCCAGGTGAACTTGGTCTCGCTGCTCGAGCCGAAGCCGGTGGCCTCGACCTTCGCGTTGAAGACGCCCGCGCCACCGAGCACGTACGGGGTCACCGAGCCGCCGCCCTGGAAGGTGTACACCACGCTGCCGATGCCGCCGGCCAGCTTGGTCTTGCCGTCCACGCCGTTCTTGAGGTTGTTCTGTGCGTACATGAAGTCACCACGGAAGCTCAGCGGCGAGGCGCCCGGCGCGTAGCCGACCGACGCCATGCCGTTCCAGCCGGTCTTGGCGATGTCCTTGAAGTCACTCAGCGGCAGGAGGAGGCCGCCACCAACGCCAAAGCTCAGGCCCTGGGCCTGGACGCTGGTCGTGGCGAGGGTGGCCAGCAGGCCAAGGGCGGCAAACGAGAAAACGGTGCGCTTCATAGAAGATGGCTCCTTCAGGGTTGCTGCCCGGTGCTCCGGCCCCAAGTGGCCGGTGAGGGGGCAGCGGGAAAGCTAACAACGGGATCTCGTTCCGGGAGTTTCTGCGGGAGGAGAACACCTGCGGATGGACCAACTTCCATACACTGCCGCGATGCTGTAGCTGCTCTGCCGGGTCAGATGGTGACCGGCGTCACACGAGGGCCCGGGGCGAGGGGCCCTACCGGATCAGCTGGGTCAGCTTCTTCACCGAATCCACCGGCGCCTGCACGACCACCGCAATCCGGTACCCGAACTCGTCCAGCCAGGTCGCGACACTCACACCGCTGGGTGAGGTCCCGTAGGCGGTCTCGCCGGTCTCCAGGGCCGGATCGTCGATGGGCCGGAAGCCGGAGCTGTCCGCCGGGATGAGCTGCTGGTCCACCAGGATCCGGCCGCCATCCGCAGTGCGATACACCACCCGGATCACGTCCAGCCCGCTCTGCGCCCCGGGGACGGCGTTCGCCGGCCCGATCTCGAGATGGTCCGGCTCGAGCCCGGTCAGCAGCCGCAGCCGCCCGCCCAGCCTGCGGACGGCCTCGCTGGTGGAGGCGAGCTTGAAGCGCGGGGAGATGGAGAGGCTCGGCGTCGGCGGGCCGGGCTCCTCCGGTGTCGTCGGCGCACCGGTGGCGCTGCCGAGGGGATCACGCGGCGCGGGAGCGGGCGCCGGCGCGGCGGCGCGGTCGGACGCCGTGGGGAGCGGGCCCGGTGCCTCGCGTGCGGCAACGTCCGGATCGGTAGTGCCGGCGGCGAGTCCGGCATCCGGCGCCCGGTCGGGCGCCGGGCGCACGGGAGCCGGCGGTGGTGGGGTCGGGGTGAGGTCGCGGGTGGCGACCCCCATCCCCTCGTTGCTGTTCCGCAGCCGGCTGGCCCCATACCCCACCAGCACCGCCATCAGCACGGTCGCGATCCACAGGATCGTGGACAGCTCCATCTCCCACTTGCGGCCCGACTCCTCCGCCGCGGGGATGACGACCAGGCCGCCGGGCGTGACCGTGGCGGCGGGGCCCGACTCCAGCGCGAGGTCAGGGAAGTGCTGGTCCAGCTCGCGGTAGTTGTCGCGCCACTCCTCGAGCCGGCGGGCACAGGCGCGGCAGGACTCGGTGTGGCGCTGGATCCGCCGCACCTCCGACGCGCTGGCACTGCCGTCGATCAGCTTCTCGAGCAGTCGGTCGTTCAGGTGGAACATGCGCTGGAATCTACCCTCCGGGGCCAGTCACCGGGGCTCATTCCACGCGCCGCAGGAGCGTGCGCAGCGAGTCGGCCGGGAGGAATCCCGTAAGTGCAAGTCTGAAACCGGCTTGGTCCATCCACCGGACACTCCGCATACCCTGGGCCGCGGGCGCGAGGACGGTATCCCCCGGCAGGAGGGCGGGGGCCACAGGCGCGAGATTGGCCCGGCCCTCCTCTTCCACGGTACGCTGCTGGTCCAGCCAGAGTTCCCGGCCCGGCGGATCCTCGTACACCACACGGACCACCGGCGCGTCGGCGCGCGACCCCGCGAGCAGGCTCCCGGGGCCGGCCAGCACCCGCCGTGGGGTGAGGCCATCCAGAAGACGGATCTGTCCGCCGAGGGTTCTCACCGCCTCTTCCATGCTCACCTGATGGAATGCCACAACAGGTGCGGCGGCCTGGGCCGCGGGCGCCTCCCGGCGTTCCACGCTGCCCGACGCGAGGGCGTTCCCCGCCGGCTCCGTGACGCCGGGGGACAACTGCGGCTCTGCCTGCCGGGAACGCTCGGCGACCTTCAGCTCGCCGGCGGCGTCTCTGGTCGTGAGCGCCTCGGCCCCTGCCGCTGGAGCCGGCGTGGGCGCCGGCTGCTCCGCGGGGGTGCTGGACGGCGACGCCGGCGCGGCTGCCGCACGGCGCTCCGGTGCCGGCGCGTCTGCCGCCGGGGCCTTGGCCGCTTCCTGGGCCACGGTCCCGGTGACCACGGCCGGGCGGCGGGTCGCGGAGTCGTTGGCGCCGATGTCACTCAGGGTCGGGGCGGGGCGGGCGCCGCGGGCGTAGTACCCCAGTCCGACTGCGAGCATCACCGTCGCCGCCCAGGCCAGGCTGCGCCATGGCAGGGGCCGGCGCGTCGGCGAGGCGTGGCTGCCGGCCGCCGGGCGCGCCGGGTCGGGCCGTGCCGCGGGCCGAGGGAGGTCGACAGCCTGCACCAGGCTGTCGGCCTCGGTGGAGAACCCCCGGATCTCTTCCAGCAGCGCCCGGCACTCCGAGCAGGTGGCGAGGTGGGCCTCCACCTCGGTACGCTCGGTGGCCGTGAGTTCACCGTCCAGCAGGCAGGTGAGCTGCCCTTCGTCAAGATGCGACATGGCGATCCTTCTCCTGCGCGCGGACCAGCTCCACCAGCCGCTTGCGGGCACGGCACAGGGTGGTGCCGATGGCGCCCTTGGCGAGGCCGGTGGCGGCCGCGATCTCGTCGTAGTCGAAGCCCTCGGCCTTGAGCAGCAGCACCTCGCGGTCGAGGTCGCGCAGCTCGGCGAGTCCCGCTTGCACGGCGCGGGTCTTTGTCTCCCGGTCGAACTCCTCGTCCGGGGGGCCGGCGGTGGCGGCGGTCTCGGCCTTGAGCAGCTGCAGCCGGCGGCCCTGCCGCACCGCGCGCCGGCCGTCATCCCGCACCAGGTTGAGCGCCACGGCAAACAGCCAGGGCCGGGGATTCTCCGGCGGCGAGGCGAGGGCCCGCGCGAACACCTCGGCGGCGAGGTCTTCGGCCCGGTCCTGGTCGCCGGTGCGGCGGTACAGCATCCGCACCAGCGGCGCATGGAACCGGGCGAAGAGCTCCTCGATGGATACCTGGGTCATCGGTTACCCGCGGAAGTCCCGCACGAAGGCCCGCAGCTCGGCGTCGCCCAGGGTGGTGCGCCCGCCGCTCGTGACCTTGAGGCTGACACGCTTGCCCGCCACCAGCAACTCCTCGCCCACGCCCAGGCTGCCGGCAAGCTCGGGCAGCGCCCGGGCCAGGGCAAAGTACGCCGCACTGTACGGCGCGACGCTCAGCACCCGGAGGCTATCCGCATGGGCCACGTCCGTCCAGACACCGCCGACCAGCGAGAAGACCCGTCCGCCGGCACGGCGCACCTCGTCCCGGCGCATGCCGAGCGTGGCGAGCCGTTCCTCGGCGGCGGCATCCGCGGCGGCCACGCTGCCGGCACCGGAGAGGGCGCCGCTGGCCTTGGCCGCCTCGAAGGCGCGGGTGCCGGTTTGCTGCGCCGGGGCCGCGGCGGGGGCCGCCTGGTTCTGGGCTCGCCGGGCGGCCGCGTCACGCGGCTGGAGCGTGGCCAGCTGCGGCTCCTGCACCAGGTAGGAGGTGAACTCGGTGAGGATGCCGTACCGCAGCCCCAGCTCGCGGATCTGGTCCCGTACCGAGGGGTTCTCGCCCTCGAGGCGCAGCTGCCGGGCCAGGTCGCCGATGCGCCGCGCCGCCCACAGCCGGGGGATGAACTCGTTGCCCTGCGCCGTCGCGGGGAAGCTGGCTTCGGCCACGAAGCGCTCGCGGCGGCCGTTGCGCTCGCCCTCGAACACCACGGTCCCCGAGCCGGTGCCGTGGTAGCGGCCGAAGAGCACCAGCTCCTCGCCGTAGAAGAGGTCGGGCAGCCGGGCCGGGGAGAGCTCCTCGAAGGTGACGGGGCTCGAGACCAGCCGGAGGTTCACCAGGGCGGGGCGGCGCAGCTTGTTGACCACGTTGCCCACCGCCACTTCCACATCGGCGTCAGGCGCCACGTACTCCGCCGCGCCCCGTCCCTCGGCCGCCAGGCGATCGAGCAGGTAGGTGTTGACGTCGGTCCCCACGCCGATGGTGAACACCCGGGCGCGGCCCACGCGGCTCGCAGCGAGCGCCGCGATCTGGTCCGGCTCCTGCTCCCCGACGGACGGCACGCCATCGGTCATGAACAGCACGATCGGGAGGCGGCTCTCCGGCACCGCGGTGCCGAGGACCGCGGTGAGCGCCCCGGCGATGTTGGTACCGCCGTCGGCGCTGAGCTGGTCGATGAAGGTGTCGGCCTCCCGCAGGGTGGCTGCCGTGGCGGGCGCCCAGCCGTCGCGGAAGTGGGTGATCCCGGAGCTGAAGGCCACCAGCCGGAACCGGTCCTCCGGCTGGAGCGTGGCCAGCGCCTGGTGCAGCGCCGCCTTGGCCTGCTCCAGCTTGCGGCCCGACATCGAGCCGGAGACATCCACCACGAAGGCCACGTCGCGCGGAACCACCGCGCCCTGCGGCGCCTCTGCCGGCGCGAGCAGCAGCATCGCGTAGCCGTCCTCGCCGCCGCCCGGGGCGTGCGTCAGCACGCTGGTGCCGACCAGGCCGCGGGTGAGCGGGAGCAGCAGTTCCAGGTCGCCACCGGTCCGGGTGTCCGCGGAGATGGTGAGCGTCCCGCGGTGACGGTCCACCGTGAGCGGATGGGTGGGCGAGTAGGGCGTGCCGTAGTCACCGGCGCCGCTCGCCGTGAGCCGCCAGCTCCCGCCCTCGCCGCCCCGCACGCCGAGGGCGTAGCGCACCCGGAGGGCGTCGCCGGCGCGATCGAGAAGCTGGGTGTAGCGGAGCACGACCTTCCGGGTCTCGCCCGGCTGGATGGGGAAGACCTGCGCCCGCACCAGCCCGTGCCCGGCGAGGGTGAGCAGCGCGGGATCCTTCATGCGCCGCACGATCTCCTCGTAGATGCCGCGCGCCTGGTCGGCCGACATCATTTCGCCCTTCACCTCCTGCTCTCCCATCCAGAGCGAGAAGTTCTGGAACACCGCCTCGCCAGGGAGCGGGTAGAGGTAGCTGCCTTCTGCCATGCCGCCACCGCGGTTCTGGAAGCGCTCTTCCACCTCCACCCGGGCGATCCGGCCCTCGATCGTGGTGCGGACCTCGGAGCCCACCCGCGCCAGGTTCGGCGGATTGGGCACCGCGATGTGGGGACGCTCGACCTCGATCCAGCCCTGGGCCGCCAGCGGGGCGGCCGTCAACAGGAGCGCGGTGGCGCTCGCGAGTGTGCGCAGCATGGAACCCTCATTGGCCTGTGGTGACGGCCGGGGGATGCGCCTGGCCCCGGGACTTGCACGGGGCGGCCCTTTCCCGCCGCGCCGGCGGGGCCTATCCTCTTGCCATGCCTGCCGTAAGCGTCCTGCGGACCTATCTCGAGATGACCGCCCCCGACCAGCTCCAGCCGGCCGGGGAGGCCGGGCCTGAGGTCCGGCTGGAAGAGGCCAAAGCGATTCCCTGGCACTTCTATCGCTACCTCTATGTGGAGGTCGGCCGGCTGTATCACTGGAAGGACCGGCTGCCCTGGACCGAGGCCCAGTTCCGGGAGTGGCTCGCGGGGCAGAGCCGGGTGTGGGTGCTGTCGGTACGGGGTGCGCCGGCGGGGTTCTTCGAACTGCGGGCGGGCGAGGACGGGGCGGTGGAGATCGCCTACTTCGGGGTGCTGCCCGAGTACCAGGGACGGGGTCTGGGGAAGTTCCTGCTGACCCGCGCCGTGGAAGAGGCGTGGGCGATGGGTGCCGGGCGGGTGTGGCTCCACACCTGCACCCTCGACCACCCCGGCGCGCTGCCCAACTACCTCAGGCGCGGCTTCCGCGCCGTCCGGGAAGAGAGCTACATCACGACACTGCCCGGCTGAGGCGCCGCGCGGAACGGCAGCTCCCACGGGCTGCGTTCCGCGATGCAGCCCTGCCAGCGCACCGCGGCCGGTCCATCGCGCCGGGCCAGCAGGCGGGCGCGGCGCCAGCGCTCGAAGGTCCCGGCGAAGAACGGGGAGGCCACCGCGAGCTGGAACCACGGTTGCCGCCGCCCGCCGGCCAGCAGGGCGAGGGCACCCTCCCCGTCTCCCACCAGCTCCAGTCGCAGCGCCTCCAGCGATCGCTCCAGCCGCGCCGGCAGCTCCTCGTGCTCCTCCTCCTCGGGGAGCTCGAGCAGTTCCTCCCGGGCGAGCGCCACGCCTGACACATCTCCCAGGCGGGCGGCCAGCAGCCCGCCGACATACGCCCGCAGGTGCGGGTGCAGCCCGTTGTGGAAGGCGAGCGGCAGGCTCACGTTGGGCGCCGCCTCCGCGGGATCCCATGCGGCCAGTCGCTGGCGGGTGGCGCGGACGTCCTGGTCGGGCCACGGGAGGAAGGGGAGCGCGGTGAGCAGTCCCCGCACCTCGAGCGCCCAGGGCTGGTCCAGCTCCTCGGCGGCGGCGAGCTCGGCGCGCGTGGTCTCGAGGTCGCGGGCGGCCGCGGCCAGGTGCGCCAGGATGAGGTGGACCAGGGCGCGCAGCTCGTCGGACCGCGCCACGCCCGCCAGGGTGCGGCCCAGGCGCATGGCCTGGGGGAGCGAGCGGCCGTAGACGGCGGCGTCGCTGAATGCGATGCCGATGGTCAGCGCCCGGGCGCCGGCCAGCAGCGCGGTGACCTCGTGCTGCTCGGTCGTGTCGTCGAGCGCGAAGGCGCGCAGCGCGCGGAGGGCGAGCGCCTGGTCCTGGTCGGGACTCTGGGTGAGGCCGCGCTCGACGAGGGCCGCGAGGTCGGCCTCGCGGCGCTCCAGTGCCGCGATGCGCGCCAGCTTGCCGATGGCGCTCACCCGTCCGGGGTCGAGGGCAAGCGCCCGCTCGAGCGCCGGACGGGCCTCGGCGCTGGGGCGGCCGCGGTAGACGTTGCCGTGGAACAGCAGGTCGCCCAGGAGGAACCAGGCGTCGGCGTCCTCCGGCCACCCGCTCACGGCCGCGGCGTAGCGCCGCTCGGCCTCCGGCAGGTGCCCGGTGAGCCAGGCCTCCTGGGCTTCGACCAGGAGCCGGTCGCGCTCGCCGAGCCGCTCCCGGTGCCGCATGGCCAGGCGGGAGGCCTCGCGCGCCGGGGCGATCAGCGCGCTGGCCGCCGCGGCGGAGGCCTGCCGGTAGTACGCCAGGGCAAAGGATGCATCGGCCTCCACCGCCTCCGCGAAGGCGGCGCCGGCATCCAGCGCGCGGCCGTGCCGCAGCGCGTGCTCGCCGGACAGCCAGGCGCGGAGCGCCGGGGTCGAGGTGGTGGTGCGCGCCGCCAGCTGTCCCAGCCGCCCGGCGGGGCCGTCGCGCCACCCGGCCAGCAGCCCCCGGGCCAGTGCGTCCACCGACTCGAGCACGCCGGACTCGGCGCCGCCTTCCTCCTCCGCTCTCGCCACGACCGTCCCATCGGCGCCACTCACCTGTGCCTGCAGCCTGACGCTGCCGGGCGCCACGACGATCGCCCCGCTCACCACCCACTGGGCATTGAACCGCCGCGTCACGTGGGCGGCGCGCTCGGCCGCGGGCACGTCGGTGATGGCGGCGAGCAGGCTGGTCGGGTCCAGGGTGCGCACGCCGCCGATGCCATCGAGCGCCGTGGCGAGCAGGTCCACCATTCCCTCGCGGAGCCAGCCGAGCTCGGGGGAGCCATGCAGCGCGAAGGGGAGCACCGCGAGCAGCCGGGGCGGTGTCGCAGCCGGGGCGGTGTCGGGGGTGCGGCGGAGCGCACCGGCCAGGGCGGCAAGGCGCGGCTCCGGCGCCAGGTCCAGGTCCCGCAGGCAGCGCAGGTGCTCCTGGTACAACTGCAGGGCAAGGTCGGCGCGGCCCAGGGGCTCGAGCAGTTCCAGGGCGCGGGTGAGGTGGCCCGGATCCTCCGGGGCGAAGCCGACGGCACGTTCGACCCAGGCCGCCCGGCGCGTCGGGTCCACATCGGTGGTGGCCAGGCGCCAGGCGGCCTCCTGCAGGCGGCGGCGGAGCCGCGACCGCTCGGTGTCGAGCCACTGCTCCACGCCCGGGGCGCCGGCGACGTACACGCCGGGCAGCAGGTCGCCGGCGGCGGCCGCGAGCGCCTCCGCATCTCGGCCGGCGTCGAGGAGGCGCCGGCACTCGGTGGCATCGCAATGGATCGCGCCGGGGGCCAGGCGCAGCTCCTCGTTGCCGCGTACCTCCACGGCGGCCTCGCCCAGTCCGCGGCGAAGGAAATGCAGCGCCCGGCGCAGCGCTGCCCGGGCGTGCTCCTGGTCGAGATCGGGCCAGAAGAGCCCGATGAGGCTGTCACGGCGGAGGAACCGATCCCCGCCCTCGAGCGCGAGGTAGGTGAGCAGCACGAGCCGCTTGGGCTGCCGGAGAATGCTGGTGACCGGCCTGCCCTGGCCGTCGCCGAGATCGGTGCCGCCCAGCACCCGGAGCCGGGCGGTCATGCGGGCGCGGACCCGGGGGTCACGGCTGGGTCACGCCCGCGCGGCATCGTGGGTCCGGTCTGCGGCACGGATAGACGCTCTCCGGGAGGATGCGATGCGATGGTGGCCGCTGCTCCTCGGGCTCGGCGGGGTGGCTCCCGCGGCGGCCCAGGACACGCTGCCGGGCCTGCCGACGGGGTCGGCGACGGGGCCGATGCTCGAATACTACACCGTCGCCGACGTGGCAGCCCCGGCGCTCACGCTGCGCAGCACCGGAATCGCGGCGGGGAAGTCGACATCCTCGTTCGGGGTGGGGGCCGTCTTCGATCCGGCGCGGTGGCGCGCGGTTGCGCTGACGGCGGATCTCGGGATCGCCTACAATCACCCGGTACCAGGGGCCCATCTCCTGGTGGAGGTCGGGGCGACCGGGATCTTTGGTGCGGGGGCCGTGGCCGGCGGCTACCTGGGTGTCGGCGCCGTGGTGCGCGTCGCCGATGGGCTGGGGCTCCGGGTGGGGGTGAGCCGTCGCTGGTTCCCCATCAGCGGGACGCCGATCGGTGTCACGGTGCTGGGCATCGGGCTCGCCGTGCTGCCACGGACCACCGGGGCGGCCCCGCCCCCCTAGCGCACCGCGCCGGGACAGAGCTCGAGGAGGACGCAGCGGTCGCACTGCGGGCGGCGGGCGATGCAGACCGCGCGGCCGTGCAGGATCAGCAGGTGGGAGACCAGGGTCCAGTCCTCCCGCGGTACCAGCTGCATGAGGTCCTGCTCGATCTTCACGGCGTCGGTGTGCCGCGTGAGCCCGAGCAGTCCCGAGAGGCGGGTGACGTGGGTGTCCACCGTCACTCCCTCGTTGATCCCGAAGGCGTTCCCCAGCACCACATTCGCCGTCTTGCGGCCCACGCCCGGCAGGGCATGCAGTTCCGCCATGGTGCGCGGGATCTCGCCGCCGTGCTCCGCCACGACGGCCTGGGCCATCGCGATCAGGTTCTTCGCCTTGTTCCGGAAGAACCCGGTGGACTGGATCAGCTGCTCCACCTCCGGCTGCCGCGCGAGGGCCAGTTCCGCCACGCCCGGATACCGCGCGAACAGGGCGGGGGTGACCATGTTCACCCGCGCGTCGGTGCACTGGGCGCTGAGGATGGTCGCCACCAGGAGCTGGTAGGCGTCGGCGTGATCGAGTGCGCAGTGCGCGTCGGGGTAGGCCTGCTTGAGCTCTTCCAGGATGTGGACGATCCGCTCTGCGGCCGGTGGGCCCGCCGGCTTCCGGGGCCGGGCGGGCGCAGCGGCTCGGGCTTTCCTCGCGGGCGGCTTCCGGGCCGGGGTGCGCTTCGCCGCCTTCTTCTTCGGGGCCGGCTTGCGCGGGCTCATGCGCGGGCCCGCCGCTCAGCCACGTGGGCAAGGAAGCCCTCGACCGGGCGGGCATTGAGCAGGTCGTCCCTGGTCAACCACCCCTTCCGCGCGACCCCCACGCCGAAGGCCACGTTGCGAATCCCGGCGACGTTGTGCGCGTCGGCGCCGATCGAGATGCGGAGCCCGGCGTCGCGGGCCTGGCGCAGCAGCCGCCAGTCGAGGTCCAGCCGGTGCGGGTCGGCGTTGATCTCGATGGCGGCGCCGTTGGCGATGGCCCGCGCGATCACCGCGTCCATGTCCAGCTGGTACGGGTCGCGCGAAAGCAGCAGCCGCCCGGTGGGATGGCCCAGGATTGCGAGGTGCGGGTTGTCGAGCGCGGCGCAGATCCGGGCGGTCATCTCGGCGCGGCTCTGGCTGAAGCGGCTGTGCACCGAGCCGATGACGAAGTCGAGCCGGGCCAGCACCGCGTCGTCGTAGTCGAGTGCGCCATCGCCCAGGATGTCGGCCTCGATCCCCTTGAGCACCCGGATGCCGGGGCTGGTGGCGTTGTACGCGTCGATGGCATCGGCCTGGCGCTGGAGGTCATCGGCCGAGAGCCCGCCGGCGTAGGCGGCGGTCCTGCTGTGGTCGGTGATGCCCATCCACTCGTAGCCCTCGGCCCGGGCCGCCTGCGCCATCTCCGCGATGGAGTTGGAGCCATCCGAGGCGGTGGTGTGGCAATGGAGGAACCCGCGCAGGTCGCCCCGCTCCACCAGCCGGGGGAGCCGGCCCGCGGCGGCGGCCTCCACCTCGCCCAGGCCCTCGCGCAGTTCCGGCGCGATCTCCTGCAGCCCGAGGGCGGCGTAGAAGGCCGCCTCGTCCGGGGTGGCGACGAAGGTGCTGCCCTTCCACAGCGCGGCGCCGTCGAGGGTGCAGCCGTGCGCACGCGCGTGTGCCGCCAGCGCCGCGAGGTGCGCCTCATTGCCGGTGGCCTGCACCAGCACCGCGCCGACATTGCGCGGCGTGGTGACGATCACCTGCGCCTCCGCGCCGCCGCTCACCCGCAGCGTGGCGCGGCGCTCGTCCTGGCCGGAGAACTCCTGCACCCCGGGCAGCTCGCCGATGCGCCGGTAGATGTCGCCCGGCGGCACGTCGGCAACGAGCACCACCACCAGGCCGCGCACGACCTCCATCGCCCGGCGCACGTCGCCCGCGACGATGGCCTGGGTCACGCCGGGCAGCGCGGCAAGGGCGCTGCGGAGCCCCTCCGCCTCGTCGGCGGCGTGATGGGCCAGCTTGAGGCCGCTCGCCTGCCGCAGGAAGGCGATGCCCTTGAGGATGTTCTCCGCGGTCTTCTGGCCGAAGCGGGGCAGGCGGGCGAGCCGCCCGTCACGGGCGGCGGCCTCGAGTTCCTGCAGGCTGTCGATGCCGAGGGTCTCGTGGATCTGGCGGATCTTGGCGACGCCGAGGCCCGAGATCTGGAGCATCTCGACGAGGCCCGGCGGCACCTGCCCGCGCAGCTCCTCCAGGAGCGAAGAGTGACCGGTCGCGTCGACCTCCTGCACGATGGCGAGGGTCGCGGGGCCCACGCCCTTGGCGGCGGCCAGGGAGCCATCGGCCACCGCCTCCGCCACTGTCCCGGTCAGGGCCGCCACCGCCTTCGCGGCACTGCGGAACGCGCGCACCCGGAACGGGTTCTCGCCCTTCAGCTCGAGGAACGAGGCGATCTGCTCCAGCACCGCCGCGACGGACTTCGGCTCGCTCATCCCTGCCCTCCCAGTTCGAGGACCTCATGCGGCCGGTGGCCGGGGGCGGCGCAGGCCAGCCCCTCGGCAGCCACCGCGGTGCAGCGGGCCGCCAGTTCCAGCAGGTCGTCCTCGGAGGTGATTGCGTGCAGCCCGGCGGCGGCACCGCCCGGCATGGTCGACGCGAACCACGGCGACCCGTCCTCCCGCTCGGCGGCCTCGGGACGATAGCCGTCCGCGGCCACGACACTGAACCCATCCTGCCCGGGATGGAGGCCGAAGACCGCGAGCAGGAAGCACCCGCCCGCGGGCCACGGCTGCACGAACAGCCCGTCCAGCGGCTGATAGGGCGCCTCGGGCGAGAGCGGCGCCCAGACCAGCCGCTCGGGCAACTGGACGTAGAACGGTGGTGGCGGTTCGGCGGGGAGGGGTGGCGCCGCCCCCGAGAGGAGGGCCATGGCCCGTTCACGGGTCAGGCGGAAGCTCCAGCCGCCCGCCGCCCAGTAGCGGTAAGCGTGGTGCAGCAGCGCGACGTGTTCGGCCACCGCCTCCCCGACGCCCTCCTCCGGCACCAGTTCGCGCAGGTAGCGCACCACCTCGGGGTCGAGGATGAACGCGTCCTGGTCGGCCGGGTCGCGGCCGGTCCGGGCCAGCGACTCGCGCAGCTCCGCGAAGCGGGGCTCCGCGTCGGGTCCGAACGCCAGGTCGTAGGGGGTGCGGCGCATGGGGGGCAAAGCTAGGCCCGGGGGAGGAAGGCGTCCATCACGTCGTGGAAGACCGCCGGCGCCTCCACGTAGGGCACGTGACCGCAGTCCGGGATGAGGTGCCACTCCGCCCGCAGGCACTCGGCCGCCTCCCGCGCCGCGGCCGCGGGGATCGGGTCGTCGTCGCCATGCAGCACCAGCGCCGGTACGTCGAGCGTGCGCAGGGCGGGGCGGAGGTCGAAGTCGCCGAGCGAGCGCCAGACCTCGGCCCGGGTACGCTCGGTCACCCGGAACGGGGTGAGGGAAGTGGCCCGGGCGGGGTCGTGGAAGTAGCCCGCGACGGCGAGCTCGAACAGCCGCGCGGCGTGGGCCGCCGGGTCGCGCTCCCGGAGGCCGCTTTCCCGCAGCGTCCGGCGGGCCTCCTGCAGCGCCGGCGCCATCGTGCGGGCCTCGAAGCGCTGCTCGAACTCGTCGCGCGCGGCCCGCCATGCGGGTGCCGGCGAGACCAGCGCCAGCCGCTCCACCCGCGACGGATGGGCGGTGGCGTAGAGCAGCGCCAGCAGCCCGCCCCAGGAGTAGCCGGCCAGTGTCAGGCGCTCCAGGCCCCACAGCGCCCGCAGCGCCTCCAGGTCGGCGACGTGCTCGCGCCAGCCCACCGGGACGTCACGCCCCACCGCCGACTGCCCGCCCCCGCGCTGGTCGTAGTAGCGCAGCTCGCGGCCCGGGGCCAGCGTGTCGAAACCCGGCAGGAGGTAGTCGTGGTGGGCGCCGGGGCCGCCGTGGAGCACCACCACCGGCGGGCCCTCGCCGACGCAGCGCTCGAACAGCGCCACGCCGTTCACGCTGCGGGTGGCGGTGCGGGCCATCAGCGGCATCGGCCGGTCAGAGGACGGCGGCGAGGCCATCCGCCACCGCGCGCACGGCGGCCTCTTCCTCGGGCGTGAACGGATCGGGGACGTCGCTGTCCACGTCGATCTGGCCCAGGATGGCGGCCCCGCGGCGGATCAGCACCACCAGTTCGGAGCGGGTGAAGGTGTTGCAGGCGATGTAATTCCCGATGGCGCGCACGTCGCCCACGTTCTGGTCCTGGCCGGTGGCGACCGCGGTGCCGCACACGCCCTTGCCGACGGGGATCGCGGTATGCTCCGTCTCCCGCCCGCTGAAGGCCTCCAGCACCAGGCCGTCGCCGTGCAGCATGTAGAGGTAGACGGAGGCGTAGGGCGCGCCGGCGGCGCGGATCCGGTCGGCGGCGTACTGCAGCAACGCCTGCCGCCCCGCGTCCTTGCAGAACAGCCCCCGGAGTCCGGCGAGGATCGGCTGGGGGTCGAGGATGGCCGCCATCAGCCGCCCCGCGCGCCGAGGGTCACCCGGGTCACCTGCTCCGCCCCGTCGCGGAGGTAACGCACCTCCACCACGTCGCCGGGGCGGTGGCTGCGGAGCACGCCGGTCAGCGCCTGCAGGTCGGGCACGGCGGCCCCGCCCATGGCGATGATCACGTCGTTGCCGCGCAGGCCCGCCAGCTCCGCGGGGCTGCCGGCCCGCACGCCCGTCAGCCGCACGCCGCCGGCACCGCCCGACATGTCCGGGATGGTGCCGAGGTAGGTGCCGTAGCCCGACGAGCTGGCGCCGGCCGCCGCCTGCGGCGGGGGCACGTTCACGAAGGTGAGCGGCTCGCGCCGGTTGGCCAGCGCCCGCACCAGCTGGCCGGTGAAGTCCGCCACCTCGGCCAGCCCGTCGGCGTTGATCTTCTCCCAGTCGTCGGTGGCCCGGTGGTAATCCTCGTGCAGGTCGGTGAAGATGTGCAGCACCGGCTTCCCCGCCGCGTAGAACGAGGACTGGTCGCTCCGGCCCCAGCCGTCGCCCGAGGCCTTGAGGTCGAACTTCCCGCCACGGTTCAGCGAGTCGAGCAGCGCCGGGAATTCGCGCGCGGTCTCCACTCCATACACGAGGAGCCGCCGGTCCCGCAGCCGGCCCACCATGTCCATGTTGACCATGGCGTAGGTCCGGGCCAGCGGGAAGATCGGATGCTTCACGTAGTAGTCGGAGCCGAGCAGGCCCTCTTCCTCGCCGCTGAAGGCGATGAACACGACCGTCCGCGCCGGCCGGGTCAGCGCCAGCTTGCGGGCGATGTGCACCAGCGCGCTGGCGCCCGAGGCGTTGTCGTCGGCGCCGTTGTGCACCCGCCCCATGCTGTCCGGGTCGAGCGCACCGAAGGTGCCGGGCCCGAGGTGGTCGTAGTGGGCCCCGACCACCACGACCTCGTCCCGCAGGTCGGGGTCGCGGCCGGCCAGCACCCCGATCACGTTGTGGCCGACCGCCCCACCCAGGCTGGTGTGGGTGGCCGCCGGCGCATCGGGCGAGACGGTGAAGTCCTGGTACCAGCCGCCGGGCGCCGGGCTCAGGCCCGCCTGGCGGAACCGCCGGGAAAGGAAGGCGGCGGCGGCGTCGGCTCCGGGGGATCCGATGAGGCGGCCGCCGAGGCTGTCCGCCGCCAGGGTCCGGACATCGTTGAGGAGATCCACCGCGTCGGCGGTGGACTGGGCGGCGAGGGTCGGTGCTAGGCTCAGGGCCCCCAGCAGTGCGAGGGGGGCGGCTCGAGGGTGCCAGGGCATGGGCCCAAAGCTAGTGCCCCCCGGCGACGGGGTGTAGGCAGGGGTGAGCCCACGCGGCAGAATTGTGCTAACCCATTGCAGCGCTTTGGGGTAGAGAGTATGTTGCGGGCCGAGAATGACGCAACCATGACGACACCCGCCGGAGTACTTTCGGACCTCGCAGGCGTACTGCTCCTCTTCCGGGATGCACCCGACCGGCTGGAGGAGCAGAAGCAGGCGTTCCGGCGTTTCGTGGCGAACCTCCCCGACGGCGATCACCACCTGCGGCTGCTGCCTGGTGCCTTCCGGTGGGACCAGGTGGACGTGCCGATCGGCCGGGGGGAACTGGCCTCCCTGCACGACCAGCTCCGGCAGCACGGCGTGGGGGAATTCCGCTTGCCGAGCGGCCTGATGACCTCGACGCTCCTGTCGCTGGTCCGGCTGCTGGCGGCGCCGGCGGGCACCTACGGATCCTTCGACCACCTGATCGCCCGGCTGGACTCGGCGGGGTGCGGGGTCATCCCCGTGCATCCGCTGCCGGATAACCTCCGCCAGACGCCCCGGCCGCCGGCCCCGCCCGCACCCGACCTCAAGGCACTCGGCAAGGTGGACGACGAGGGGCACATCAGCGCGATCGGGCCGGACGCACTGACCGAGGCGAAGGTGGGGATGATGCACTTCGCCACCCTGCAGACCCACGCGGTGAGTCCCAGCGACGAGCTGGTCGAACGGCTGGCCCACGCCAAGTCGGCCGAGGACGTCACCAACCTGCTGAACCAGCTGATCGCCACCGGGGAGTACGCCTACCGGCAGAAGGAGTGGCGGCACCTGCTCAAGGCAGCGTACGGCCTGGTGGAGCTGGAGGCGAAGGAAGACTCGGCGGCCGGGGCGGGGCGGGGCTTCGGGATCGCGCTGCGGCGGATGCTGCCGCGCTCGGCGCTGGAGCACCTCGCCCGGCTCACCGCCGTGGGCGACATGAAGACCGAGGCGATCACGGTGCTCCGCCGGATGGGGGTGGACGGCACCGAGGTGCTGCTGGCGGCCCTGGTCGAGGCGGACGAGGTCGGGCAGCGCCGGGCGTACTTCAACGCGCTGAAGGAAATGACCGAGGGCGGCGAGCTGCTGGTCCACATGCTGAGCCACGACCAGTGGTTCGTGGTGCGCAACGTGGCGGACCTCTGCGGCGAGCTGCGGCTCGACAGCTCGGTGCATGCCCTGGCGCGCCAGGTCGGGCATGACGACGAGCGGGTGCGCCGCTCGGTGGCCGGGGCTCTGGGGCGGATCGGCGGCGTGGGGGCGGTGGAGCCGCTCCGCCGGGCGCTGAAGGATCCGGCGGCGAGTGTACGGCTGCAGGCGGCGAAGGACCTCGATGGCCGCAAGAACCGCGGCCTGGCGATGTCCCTGACCGTGGCGGCCGACCAGGAGTCGAAGGCGGACGTGCTGCGGGAGATCTACCTGGCGCTGGGGCGGATCGCCTCGCCCGAGGCGATCCAGGCGCTGAGCAAGGGCGCCGAGCCGGGCGGGCGCTTCTTCCGCCGGAAGCCGCAGGCCACCCGCCTCGCCGCGGTGGCGGGGCTGCACGTGGCGGGGCCCTCGGCGTCAAACGCGCTGAAGGGATTGCTCGAGGATGACGACCGCGAGGTGCGCGCCGCGGTCGAGAAGGCGCTGCAGACCCTCTGGGAATAGCCGGTCCGCGCGCCTAGCGCGGCACGAAGTCGGTCGTCGGTGTCACCCGCCGGGCAAACCCCGCCAGCAGCCGCGCCGTCCGCTCCAGGTCTTCCAACGCCACCATCTCGTTCGGGCTGTGCATGTAGCGCAGCGGCACCGACACCAGCGCCGTCGCCACGCCGGCCCGGGCGGTGAAGATGTTGTCGGCGTCGGTGCTGGTGTCCCGCGGGGCCGCCTCGATGGTGTAGGGAATCCCCTCCGCCTCCGCGGTCTCCACCAGCAGATCGAACACCACCGGGTTGATCGCGGCGCCGCGGGTGAGGGCGGGCCCGCCGCCCAGGCGGTAGTCGCCGTGGCGGCGCTTCTCGAGGCCGGGGTAGTCGGTGGCATGGGTGACGTCCACCACGATTGCGACGTCGGCCTCGAGCCCGGTGGCGCCGGTGCGCGCGCCACCGCCGGTGTAGCTGATCTCCTCCCGGGTGGTGGCCGCGGCGGTCACCGACGCGGATGGCGGCGTGGCCGCGAGCAGGCGCAGCGCCTCCAGCACCACGAAGGCGCCGACCCGGTTGTCGAGCGAGCGGCTCACCAGCCGGCCGTTGGGAAACTCGAGGACGCTGGAGGCGAGCACGCCCGGATCGCCGATGCGCACCCGGGCCTCGGCCTCGGCGCGGGTGGCGGCGCCGATGTCGATCCACAGGTCGGACGCCTTCGAGACCTTCTCGCGATCGTCCTTCTCCATCAGGTGGATCGCCTTCTTGCCGATGACCCCGGGCACCGGGCCGCCCCGGCCGAGCAGCTGGACCCGCTGGCCCACGAAGACCTGGTGGTCCCAGCCGCCGATCGGCTCGAAGCTGAGGTAGCCGTCATCGTCCAGGTAGGTCACCATCAGCCCGATCTCGTCGATGTGGCCCGCCAGCATCACGCGGGGCCGGGCGCCGGGATTGAGGGTGGCGAACGAGTTCCCGCTCACGTCGGCGCCCACCACCGCGGCGAAGCCCTCGGCCTCGGCGCGCCAGGCCCGGGCCGCGCGCGTCTCGAATGAAGACGGGGCGGGTGTGTCAAGCAGCGTGGTCAGAAAGGCGCGGGCACGGGCGTCCATGGCAGGCCGGCTGGGCTGGGGAGGCCGGGAATGTGACAGGTTCGTGCCGAAAGTCCAGCGGGCGTGACGGAGATCACGCCGCTTTGGGTGATTTTCTCGTTGAAGGATCGGTTCCCCGGGCCGATAGTAGGGGCATCCCAATTACGGAGTAACGTACGTGCGTTGGTGCAATTCTCACCGGGCGTCCCGGCTGGTCGCCGGGTCCCTGGCTCTCCTGTCCGCGTGTGCCGCCCCCGAGCAGACCGGCGGGCTTGATCCCGAACCCATCCTCCAGCAGGTGCAGGTCACCCCGGCCAGCGCGACGCTCGGCATCGGCGACAGCGCGAGTTTCAATGCGACGGGCGTGTTCAGCGACGGGAAGTCCCATCCGCTGACGCTCACCTGGGCCTCCACCGGCGGCACGGTCTCCGACCAGGGCGTGTACCACGCCGGCGGGGCGGCCGGCAGCTTCCTGGTCATCGCCGTCACCTCCGACTTCCTGCATGCCGACACCGCCCACGTGACCATCGCCGACAGCGGCTCGGCGCCGGTCGTGACCGGCCTCACCGTCGTGCCCGGGTCGGTCACGCTGGCCCCGGGCGCCGGGGCATCGTTCGCCGCGACGGCCAGCTACGCCGGCGGCGGCACCTCGACGGTGACCGCGGCCTGGACCGCGACCGGCGGCAACGTCTCCGGCGGCGGGCAGTACACCGCGGGCAGCACGCCTGGGGCCTACCGGGTGGTCGCTGCCTACCAGGGCTTCCTCGATACCGCGCAGGTGGCGGTGGTGGACTCCACCACGCCGCCCCCCTCGCTCAGTTCGCTCACCGTTCTTCCCGCGGCCGTGACGCTCAATCCCGGCCAGGGGGCGGCCTTCACCGCGACCGGGCACTACAGCGATGGCTCCAGCGCCGGCGTCACGCCGGCGTGGTCGGCGACCGGCGGCACGGTGTCCGCCGGCGGGCAGTACACCGCGGGTCCCACCGGCGGCAGCTTCCGGGTGATCGCCTCGCTGCTCGGGAAGGCGGACACCTCGGTCGTCACCATCAACGACACCACCACGCCGGCCCCGACGCTGACGGCGGTGACCGTGACGCCGGCCAGCGTGACGCTGGATCCGGGCCAGGGCGCGGCCTTCAGCGCGACCGGCCACTACAGTGATGGCTCGTCCGCCGGGATCACGCCCGCGTGGTCCGCGACCGGCGGCAGCATCTCCGGCGGTGGGAGCTACCTGGCCGGCGCCACCGCGGGGAACTTTCGCGTGGTGGCCGCGCTGGCGGGCCACGCGGACACGGCGCTGGTGAGCATCAACGACACCACCACCCCGCCGACCGGCGGTACGGTGCTGTTCACCGAGGGCTTCGACAACGCGAGCATCGGCGGACGGGGCTGGTACGACAACACCAGCCCGGCCATCGCCACGACCGGCCAGCACGGGGGCGCCGGTGCGCTGCAGATGGCGTTCACCAGCGGCGCGATCACCCCGGTGAAGGGCGCCGCCATCCGGCACAAGTTCACCGGCACCGACCGGCTGTACGTGCGCTACTGGCTCAAGTACAGCAGCAGTTTCGTCGGCTCCGGCACCGGCTCGCACCCGCACGAGTTCCACATCCTGACCAACCTGGACGGGGACTACGTCGGCCCCTCGACCACGCACCTGTCCATTTCGTTCGAGCACCACTGGTCCGGCAGCGGCGGCGTGCCGCGCCTGGGCACCAGCGACGCGCTCAACATCGACCAGGCCCGCGCCAACCAGGACCTGACCAACGTCACCGAGGCGCGCGCGACCTCCGGCTGCAACGGCAATGGGGACCCGTACCCGACCGGCTGCTACCAGGCCGGCGGCTCGTGGAACAACGAGAAGATCTGGAACGCGAGCGCCGCGACCTTCACCAACGCCGCGGGGTCGGGGGACAAGACCCAGTGGCACATGGTCGAGGTGTACTTCCAGCTCAACACGATCGCGGGCGGCAAGGGCGTCGCCGACGGGATCGCCCGCTACTGGTTCGACGGGCAGCTGGTGATGGACAAGCAGCAGGTGCTGTTCCGCACCGGGCAGAACCCGAACATGCAGTTCACCCAGCTCATGATCGCGCCCTACATCGGGAACGGGTCGCCGGTGGCCCAGACCCTGTGGATCGACGACCTCACCGTGGCGACCGGCCCGGTGCCCTGAGCGCCGGCCGGCGCACCCTCCCGCGGCGGCGGGGTAGATTGGGGCCATGCCCCAGCCCCCCGCCCGCCGCACCGCGGTCTTCCGCGAGTCGGTCATCCGCGGCATGTCGCGCCTCGCGGCGCGCCATGGCGCCATCAACCTCGCCCAGGGTTTCCCCGACTTTCCCGCCCCCGAGTTGTTGAAGGAGGCGGCCGCCCGGGCGATCCACGACGACATCAACCAGTACGCCATCACCTGGGGCGCGCGGCGCCTGCGGGAAGCCGTGGCGCGCAAGTACGAGGCCTGGTACGGCCTCGGGGCCGACCCGGACGCGGAGATCACCATCACCTGCGGCGCCACCGAGGCGATGATGGCCACGCTGCTGGCGCTGGTGGATCCGGGCGGCGAGGTGATCGTGCTGGAACCGTTCTACGAGAACTACGGCCCCGACACCATCCTGTGCGAGGCGGCGCCGGTCTACGTCCCGCTGCTGCCGGGCCAGCCGCTCGACCTGGACCGGCTCGCCGCCGCCTTCTCGCCCCGCACCCGGGCGATCATCGTCAACACCCCCGGCAACCCGAGCGGCCGGGTGCTGACGCCCGCCGAGCTGGCGGGTATCGCGGCGCTGTGCCAGCGGCATGACGCCTGGGCAGTGACCGACGAGATCTACGAGCATATCCGCTACGATGTCCCCCATGTGCCGCTCGCGACCCTGCCGGGGATGCGGGAGCGCACGGTGACGATCAGCGGCGCCTCCAAGACCTTCAGCGTCACCGGCTGGCGGCTGGGGACGATCATCGCGCCTGCCGCTGCCACCGATGCGATCCGCAAGGTCCACGACTTCCTCACCGTTGGGGCCCCGGCCCCGCTGCAGGAGGCGTTCGCGGTGGCGCTCGACCAGCTGGACCGGGCGTACTACGACGGCCTTGCCGCGGCCTACCGGCGCCGCCGCGACCTGCTCGCGGGCGCGCTCACCGCCGCGGGGTTCACCTTCGCCCTGCCCGAGGGGGCGTACTACATCCTCGCCGACTACTCCACGATCTCCGACCTGCCGGAGCCCGCCTTCGCCGAGTGGCTGGCCCGGGAGCGGGGCGTGGCCCCGGTGCCGGGCTCGAGCTTCTTCGCGACGCCGGACCCGGCGCGGCGCACCGCCCGCTTCGTGTTCTGCAAGACCGACGCACTGCTGGAGGAGGCGGCGGCCCGCCTCGGCGGGAGCCCGCGGCGCGAGGCGCACGACCTGCAGCGCTGACCCCGGCGATTGCGCCCGCCGGGACGCGGCCCTATCGTTGGCTCCGTGCCGCCCCTCATCCGTCCCCTCAAGGGCGCCCTCGCGCTCTGGCAGGTCGTGCTGCTCGTCGGGCTCCAGCTCGCCGATGGCATTGGGGCGACCGGCTGCACCGCGCACGACATGGCCATGGGCGCCGGGCACCACGCGATGGCCATGGCCGGCGCCATGCCGGCCCACATGGGCCACCACGCCCCGGACGCGCCGCCCGACCCGGCCCACCAGCACGGCGGTCCCTGCACCTGCCTCGGCACCTGCCACGGCCCGGCGCTGTCCGGGGCGGTGGCCACCGTGGCGATCCTCGCTGCCCAGGTCGGCGCTGCTGCGCCGGGCTTCGTCGCGCCGCGCGCCGTCCCCACTGCGGCCGCTTCCCACCTCCTTCCCTTCGCCGTCGGACCTCCCCTGAGCGCCTGAGCGCGCTCCCGCCCTGCCGGACCGCACCACCTCGGGTGCCGGTCGCGGAGGGCCATCCCGTCGTTTCCAGCAGGTCACGCCATGCCGTGCACGTTTCGCGGCGCTCCGGCCCTTCGGGCCGGCGCGCTCTGCCTCTGCGTCACACTTGCCCGCCCGCTCCAGGGGCAGGCCAGCCAGGACACCACGCCGGTGGTGCTGCAGACGCTCGAGGTCACCACCGAGCGGGTGCGGGCCGTACCCCCGCCGGAACTGGTGGTCAATGTCCCCGGCCGCGTGGTGGAGCGGCAGCAGAGCGCCAACGCCTATGACCTGGTGCGCCGCTCCGCGGGGCTCGAGGTCCACGAGCAGGGTCAGGGGCCGGGGTGGGCCTCGGATGTGGTGATCCGCGGCTTCACCTCGGATCACTCCTCGGATGTCCTGCTGCTGCTCGATGGCGTCCCGATCAACCTGCCGCTGCACGGGCACGTGGAGGGCTACTCCGACTGGAGCATCCTCTCGCCCGCGGCGGTGCGGGGGCTCCGGGTGATTCACGGCAGCGCCAGCCCGCTCTACGGCGACTTCGCCTTCGCCGGCGCGGTGGAGGTGACCACACCGGCCGACGCCGCCGGGAGTGCCGGCTCGCTCGGCGGCTCGACCCACGGGGAGCTCTCCGGCTGGTATCGCACCGGGCACCGGGGCGCGCGGGGCGGGACCCTGGTGGCGCTGACCGGCCAGCGGGAGGGCGGCTGGCGCGACAACAGCGACAGCTGGCTCGGCAACCTGCTGCTGCGCGGCTGGCATCAGGCCGGGGCGCGCACCCGGCTCGAAGGTGGCCTCGCGAGCTACGCGGCGAGCTGGAACTCGCCGGGATTCCTCAGCGTGGCCGACTACAACGCCGGCCATCTCACCCGCGCCGCCGACCGGACCGATGGCGGCTCCGGCGGGCGGCTGATCCTGCAGGGCAGCCTCACCCATCCCTTCGAGAACGGCACCCAGGTGGACCTCCAGGGCTGGGCCCAGGGGGTGCGTTCCACGGTGTTCCTCTCGCTGGCCGAGGATGGCGTCGTGTCGCAGCAGGAGGAGCGGGACCGGCGGGAGGCCGTCGGCTTCAACGGCAGCTGGAGCGCGCCCTCGGGCCCCGGCACGTTCGCGCTCGGCGTGGATGGCCGCGCCGACTGGGACGACTACCAGCTCTACGGCACGGTGCAGCGGGACCGCACCGAGACCCGCCAGCTGACCGACGGTCAGTTCCAGCAGGCGGGCGGCTACCTGCGCTGGCGCGGGTTTGTCGGCGGCCGGCTGCAGGTGGACCTGGGCCTGCGCGGCGACCTGCTCCGGGCGCGGGTCCTCGAGCGGGCCATTTCTGGTGACCAGCCCCGCTCCCGGATTCAGGGAACGGTGAGTCCCAAGGCGGGCACGCGCCTGCTGCTGGGCGGACCGTGGAGCGCGGTGGCGACCGTGAGCCGCGGCTTCCGCGGCGCCATCGGCACCATCGCCGACCCCAAGCAGCCGCTGGTCACGGCCTGGTCCGGGGAGCTGGGCCTGCAGTACGCCAGCGAGCACGCCACGGCGCAGGCCTCCGCGTTCCAGACCAACACCCGGAACGAGCGGATCCTCGATCCGGTGTCCCTGCAGCTCTCCGACGCCGGGACCAGCCGCCGCCGCGGGATCTCGGGCAGCTTCGGGCTGCAGCTCACCCCGCGGGTGCGGCTCTTGGGCGAGGCCACCTGGAACGACGCGACGATCACCGGCGTGAAGGGGGACAGCACCGCCAGCCTGGTCGCCACGGGGCTGGTGCTGGACGTGCCGCGCCCCGAGTTCCACGACGTGCCGCTCACGCCGGGGGCGGTGGTGCCCGGCGTGGCGAAGCACCTGGGCCGCGTGGAGCTGACGGTGCGCGCGACCGACGCCATCGAGGCGCTCGCCCGGCTCCGCTGGAGCGGCAGCTTCACCCCGATCGGGGAGCCGGGCGTGCAGACCCGCGGCTACGCCCTGACGGACCTGGGCGTCTCCCTGCACCTCCAGGGGTGGGGGATGCTCGATGTCGAGCTGCAGAACGTGCTGGACCAGCGCTATCCCGAGATCCGTGCCTCGGGTTTCATCAACCCCGGGCTGCCGCGGACCCTGCGCGCCGCCCTCCGCCTGCCCGTCACCTCATCTTGACCCCAAGGAGACTTCCCCCATGTCCCTCCGCCTCCGTGTCATTCTTCCCGCGGCGGTCCTCGCGGCCGGGGTCCTGGCTGCCTGCAGCAACGGCAACGAACCCGCGGCCGAGGATCATGATCCCGTCCGCTACACCGTGACGGTGAACGGCACCCTGATGACCGACGACACCCTCCGGCTCACCGCCGGCGGCACCGACACGGTGCAGTTCAGCTTCTTCAATGCCGCGGACGAGAACCTCGACATCGTCGAGGCCGAGCACTACAGCCTGCTGACCTTCACCCCGGCCACCGGGCTCACGGCCACGCCGGAGGCCGCGCATCACTACCAGCACGTGATCGTGAACACTCTCGCGGCGGGGGTAGCGGGCGATCTCGCCGTCGGGTTCGGGCACGATACCCTCGCCGACGAACACAGCTTCCCGGCCGCCTACCTGACCGAGTAGCCGCCGCAGATCCGATCCCCGGCACGCCTCGTTGTTCCTGCTGGAGTCCCGATCACCGCAGGAGCAACGAGGCGTGTCGTCGCCGGGCGCTGGCGCCCGGCGTGGAAAGGGTGCCATTCTTGGTCGTGTCTCCGACTGTCCCCACTCCCGGCTCCCGGCCCCAGCTGCTCTCCCCCGCGCGCGAGGGCGGGCTGCTGGCACGGCTGCGCGCGCGCGACGAGCGCGCCCTGCAGGAACTGGTGGAGCTCACCACCCCCTGGCTGCTCGCGGTCGCGGAGGCGATGCTCTCCGACCAGGGTGAGGCGGAGGAGGTGGTGCAGGAGACCTTCACCATCGCCTGGCGGCGGCTGGATCTCTTCGATCCGGCGAGCGGGCGGCTGGTCCCATGGCTGCTCCGCATCACCCGCAACCGGGCCATCGACCGGCTGCGGGCCCGGCGCCGGCGCACCGAGAAGCTGCGGCGGCTGGAGGCCTACGGCGCGCTGGGCCAGGGCACCGTGGCCGCGGTGGAACCGGACGAGGCCGCGGCGCCCGGATGGCACGTGCACACCGCGGTCCACCAGGCGCTCGCCGGCCTTCCGCCGGAGCAGCGCGAGGTGGTCCGGCTGGCCTACTTCGAAGGACTCACCCATTCGGAAATCGCCGGGCGGCTCGCGCTGCCGCTCGGGACCGTGAAGACCCGGCTGCGGCTGGCGTTCGACAAGCTGCGGACCGGACTGGCCTCGATCAGGGACTGGGTCGTATGAACGCACACGAGTGGTTCCTCGAGCACCGCATCGCCTTCGTCAGCCGGACGCTGGAGCCGGAGGAGGAGCGGGCGTTCCACGAGCACCTGCCGGCCTGCGCCGAGTGCCGGGAGGCGGTGCAGCGGCTGGAGCAGGAGCTGGCCTGGCTGCCGATGGCACTGGCGCCGGTCACCCCGCGGCCGGGGCTCAACCGCCGCCTGGTCTCCGGCGCGCTGGGCGAGCGCCAGGGCCTGCCCCGGTGGCTGGTGCCCGTTGCACTCGCGGCGTCGGTGCTGCTGGCGGTGGGCGCCTGGTTCTGGGCGGTGGGCACCACCCGCGCGTTCGAGCAGCAGCTCGCCGCCGAGCGGGAGGACCTGGTGCGCGAACTGGCCCAGGCCCGCGACACGCTCAACATCATCCGCGAGGCCGCGGTGGTGCGGCATGCGAGCATCTCGATGGGCGAGAAGAAGGGCGGGCTGGTGATCTTCGCGGACGAGCGGACCCACCGGTGGAACGTGGTGGTCTACGGCCTCCCGGCCACGCCCGCCGGGGAGAAGTGCCAGTTCTGGTTCATCACCGAGTCGGGCATGGTGCGCAGCGTCGAGGTGCCGACCGATGGGCGTACCCCGGCGTTCCTCACCCTGCCGATGCCGCCCAACGCGCGCCACGTGATGGGCGCGGCTCTCACCATGGAGCAGGCGGGCTCGGACGGCCCGGCCCCCGCGGGGACCGAGTTGGTGCACCTGATGCTGTGAGGGGTCAGGCGGGCGGCGCGGGCAGGCGGATGGTGAACGCGGCGCCGGGCTCGGCGGGGTCGTAGGAGACGGTCCCGCCGTGCGCCTCGGCGATGGACCGGGCGATCGCCAGGCCGAGCCCGGTGCCGGGCCCGGCGGTCCGGCCCCGGGCAAAGCGCTCGAACACCTTGTCGCGCTGGTCCGGGGGGATGCCCGGGCCGAAGTCCCGCACCCGGAGCCAGGCGGATTGGCGCCCGTTGCTGCCGGCGGTGCCGGTGCTCACTTCGACCGGTGAGCCGGGGGCGTGGACCAGCGCATTGTGCACCAGCACCATCAGCGCCCGCTCCAGCATGCCCCGGTCGCCCAGCACCGGCGCGGCTTCGAACTCGCCATGCCGCAGCTCCCGGTCCCGCGCCTGGGGCAGCGCCCGTACCCGGGCCAGCACCGGCGCCACCAGGTCGTCGAGGTAGAGCCGTTCCTGCGCCGGCTTGAGGGCGTGGGTATCGCCCCGCGCGATCAGCAGCAGGTCTCCCACCAGCACGCCCAGCTCATCCGCCTCGGTCGCGATCCGCTCCAGCGCCTGCCGGTAGAGCACCGGATCCTCCCCGCCGCGCAGGGTCACCTCCGCCTCGCTCCGCAGGATGGCGACCGGCGTGCGCAGCTCGTGCGCCACGTCGGCGAGGAACTGGCGCTGCCGCTCCACGACCCCGCGCTCCCGCTCCAGCGCGCCCTCCAGCCGGTCGACCAGCAGGTTGAGCGAGTCGGTGAGGGTGGTGATCTCGTCGCCCGCGGGGTGGGCCGGCAGGCGGCTGATGGCGGGCGTGCCGGCTTCGACCTCATCGCCGATCCGCTCCGCCGACTCCGCCACCCGCACGATCGGCCGCAGCACCAGCCCCGAGCTCCACGCCCCCGCGAGGGCGCCCAGCACCAGGATCAGCGGGAGGACCGTGGTGAGCGAGCGCCGCAGCCGCACCAGCCGCCGCTCCAGCGGCAGGGTGCTCATCGCGATCACCACCTCGACCCCCTCGACCGGCACCCGCAGGATCCGGGCGGGGCCGTCGCGCAGCTGCAGGGTGAAGGGCCGCTCCAGCGGGCCCCGCGCCGGCGCATCATTGAAGTAGGGCTCGTCGGGGAAGCGCTGGCTGGTGGTGAGCAGGGTGCCGTTGCTGTCGAACGCGACCAGGGTCCGGTCGCCGTACGCCAGTTCGCCGACCACGTGCGCGGCGGTGGCCATGCTGGTGCCGAACTCGATCCGGTCCTCGTCGAACAACGCGCGCACGCCCCGGCCCGCGTCGAGCAGCGAATGGTCGAAGTCGCGGTGATACCCGCGGCCCAGGTGCAGATAGAGCCCAAGGGCCCCGAGGCCCATGAGGACCGCGAAGCCCGTGGTGAAGACCAGCGCCAGCCGGACCCGGAGCCCGAGGGGACTCACTAGGGGCGTTGCCCCCGGGCGGGGTCCAGCGAGTAGCCCGCCCCGCGCACCGTGTGGATCAGCGGGGTGAGGCCGGGCTGGTCGATCTTGCGGCGAAGCCGGGAGACGTACACGTCAATGATGTTGGAGAAAGGGTCGTAGTTCTCGTCCCAGACGGCGGCGCTGATCGCCGCACGGCTGCAGACCTGGCCGGCATGCCGTGCAAGATACTCCAGCAGCGCGTATTCCGTGGTGGTCAGCTCGATCGGGCGCCCGGCGCGGGTGACCGTCCGCCCCGCCGGGTCCACCACCAGGTCCGCCACGGTGACCTGCGGCGGGCGGCTGTCCGGCGCCCGCCGGTGCAGCGCCCGGAGCCGGGCCACCAGCTCCTCGAACGCGAACGGCTTCACCAGGTAGTCGTCCGCCCCGCTGTCGAGACCCAGCACCCGGTCTTCCACCGTGTCCCGGGCCGTGAGCATCAGGATCGGCACCGGCACGGCGCGCTTGCGCAGCTCGGCCGCCAGGCCGAACCCGGTGCCGTCCGGCAGGTTCACGTCCAGGATCACGGCGTCGTAGTGCTCCAGGTCGAGCTTCTGCCGCGCGGCGGCAACCGTTCCCGCGGTGTCCACCGCATGGGCGGCCTCCCGCAGCCCGCGCGCCAGGCTCTCGGAGAGCCGCGCCTCGTCTTCCACGAGTAAGACGCGCAATTCATCCACTCCTTCAGTCGTTGTCGCCGTCGTGATCATGACCCGCCTCCCCCTGTTGCCCCGTGTCGCCGGGCGCCGGGGCGAGTGCGGCCCCGGACTCCGCCCGGATCTCGTCGTGCCGGATCGCCCCGCCCGCCAGCGCCGTCCAGCCGAACAACCCCGCGCTGACCAGCAACCCCGCCGCGGTCAGCCCGGCCAGCCCGGTCGAGACCTGCCGCTCGCCCCGGCTCTGCCACAGCCCCACCAGCGCCACGGCGCCGGTCAGCATCATGGCGATGAGCGCGCCCTCGGCGCGTTCCTCATGCTCGTGCACCCGGCGCTCCTGCAGCCAGCTCGCATCCTCCACCCGCTCCTCCGCGGGCTCGCCCGTGAGGAAGACCGGGTAGGCGAGCGCGGCCACCAGAATCGCACCCCCCAGCGCCGTCCGCACCAGCTCGCGGGACCGCCGCACCAGCGCCCACAGCAGCAACGCCAGGACAAACGGCGCGCCCAGGACAGGCAGGTGATTGACCATCAGGTGCAGGTGTGCCGGATTCATTGCGACCGCCGGTGGAGGACGCGGAAATAGTACCTCCTGAGGCGTGAATTCATGATTAACAGTGCCCGGGTTCCGGTCCGTTGCCGCCGCCAGATCGGCTCACCGCCAGTTCACAGCCGGTTCACACCCGACTTCTACCTTCCCGCCGCGTTTCCATTCACCTGGCCAAGGAAGGCGACCGATGCACCCGCTGGTTCTTGTTCCGCTCCTGCTCACGCTCCCCGGGGATACCGTGCGCCTGACACCGGCTGCCGCACTGGACCGTGCGGTCGCCCAGTCCCGGCAGCTCGCTGCGGCCCAGGCCTATCGCCGGGCCGCGGAGGCCGGAGTGGCTGCGGCCCGCGCCTGGCGGAATCCCACCCTGACCATCCTGGCGGAGAATCTCGGCAGCCAGCGTGACGTGACCGGTTACGGCGGGCTCCGCGGGACCGAGGGTCAGGTCACCCTGGGCACCTGGCTCCCGCTCGGCGGTGATCACGCCGCGGGCGTGCGGGAAGCGCGGGCCCGGGCCGATGCCGCCGGGGCCACCCTGGTCCTGACGGACCTGGAGGTGCGCGCCGCGACCCTCGAAGCGCTGGCCCTGGCCGAACGCGACCTCGCGCTGGCCCGTCAGGCGGCCGAGGAGGGCGATGCGCTGGACCGGTTCGCGGCCGGCATGACCCTCCGGGCCGGTGAGGGCCGGTCGGCGGGCGGGGAAGCGGCCCGGGCCCGCCTGGAGGCGGACCTCGCCGCGTCGCGCGCGGCCCGCCGGGCGGCGGATGCGCTGCGCAGCACGGCGGAGCTTTCCCGGGTCCTCGGGATCGAGCCGGGCACGCCGGTGGTGATCGTCCCCGCCAGCTGCATGGCCGCCCCCCCCGCCGCGGACGGCGTGCCCCTGCTGGCGGTGGCGGAGGCAGAGCAGCGGGCCGCGGAGGCGCGGGTGGCGGTGGCCCGCGCCCGGCAGATGCCCGACCTCCTGCCGGAGGTCGGTTTCCGGCGTTCCGCCGGGTTCAGCGGGCTGCTCCTCGGCGTGTCGCTCGACCTGCCCCTGCTCAATCGCGGCGCCGCCGCCGTGGCGGTGGCGCGGGCCGAGGCGGACGCCGCCCGGGCCCAGCGAGAGGGCGTGGCGCTGCAGCTGGCGACGGCGCTCCCGGCTGCCGAGGCGGCGCTGGCCGAGCTGGAAGCGGCGGGTCTCCGGTTCGGGGCCGAGTGGGGCGCCGACCTCGAGCGCAGTGTCGGGGCCGCGGTGGCCCGGTACGAGGCCGGCGAAGGCAGCATCGCCGACCTGCTCGATGCCCGCCGAGCCCGCGTGGCCACCCTTGATGAATACCAGGCCTGGCGCGCCGATCGCCGCCTCGCGCGGGTGCGCGTGGCCCGGCTCGGCGGCGGCGGCCTCGACGGCTCCATCCTCTGCGACGACGACCTCCGGAGCAACCCATGACCCGTAGCTGGTATTGCCTCGCGGCCCTCGGACTGCTCGCCATCCTTCCCGGGTGCGGCAGCGACGGCGCCATTCCCGCCGCCGCCGCGGTGCCCCCGGGCACCGTCGAGCTCACCCCGGAGCAGGTCCGGGTGGCGGACCTGCTGGTGGACACCACCCGGATGAGCCGGGTGACACTCCCGCTCACCGTGCCCGGCACCGTGGTGACGCCGGATCCCCTCACCGCGCACCTCGGCTCGATCGTCGAGGGCCGGATCGAGAAGGTGGATGTCCTCCCGGGTGACCGGGTCGGGGCGGGCGCCGCGCTGCTCCACATTCACAGCCACGAGCTGGCGACCGCCCAGCGCGACCTCGCCACGGCGGAGGCACAGGCGCGCGTGGCGCGCGCGGCCCTGGACCGCTCCACCCGCCTCCTGGCGGCGGAGGCGGTGTCGCAGGAGGAAGTCGAGCGGCGCCAGGCACTCGTGGACGAGGCGGAGGCCGAACTGCGGCGGAGCCGCGAGGTGGTGGCGCACCTCAACCCCTCCCCCGCGGGCGACGTGGTGGTCCGGGCGCCGCGGGCGGGCACCATCTTCGACGTGAAGGTCCGGCCCGGCGAGGCGGTGGTGGTCGGAACCCCGCTGCTCGAGCTGGGCGACGCGAGCCGGCTGTGGGTCACCGGCTTCATCCCGGAGAACGCGGCGGTGGCGGTGCATCCCGGGGCGCTGATCTCGGTGCGGTTCGACGCGCTGCCGGAAGCGAGCGTCACCGGGACGGTGGTCCGCCTGGGCGGCGTGGTGGATTCGCTGCGGCGCGCGGTGGACATGCGGGTGGAGCTGTCCCACGTGCCCGAGGGTATCCGGCCCGGGATGTTCGCCTCCCTGGTCCTCCCGGCCGCGGCCCCGGCCGACCGGGTGGTGCTGCCCGCCGCCGCCGTGCAGCGCACTCCCGACGGCGACGTGGTGTTCATCGCCGACGGGCCGGGCACCTTCCACCTGCGCGCCGTCCGCGCCGAGGCGCTCTCGAGCGGGGAGATGGCCGTGGCCGACCTCCCCGCGGGGCTGCCGGTGGTGGTGCGCGGGGCCTACGCGCTCAAGTCGGCGCTCGACGCGCCGGCGGCGGGGGAGTAGCCATGCTGCGCCGCCTGATCCAGTTCGCGCTGACCCAGCGGGCCTTCATCGCCGGGGGCGCGGCCACGCTGCTGGCCCTGGGCATCTGGGCCCTCGCCACCATCCCGTTCGAGGCCTTCCCCGACATCACCGCCAACTCGGTGAGCGTCATCGCGGAGGCGCCGGGGCTGGCGCCGCAGGAAGTCGAGCAGCTCGTCACCTTCCCCATCGAGCGCGCGCTGATGGGCCTTCCCGACGCGGAGGCGGTCCGGTCCACCACCAAGTTCGGCCTGGTGATCGTGCAGGTGGTGTTCCAGGACCGGGTGGACGGGTACTTCGCGCGGCAGCTGGTGTCGCAGCGGCTGGGCGATGTCGCCGGCGCGCTCCCCGTGGGGGTGACGCCCACGCTCGGCCCGGTCTCCACCGCGATGGGCGAGGTGTACCAGTACGTCCTGACCTCCGCTTCGCCGGAGTGGAACACCCGCCAGCTCAAGACCCTGCAGGAGTTCACCCTGGCGCCGATGCTCCGCACCGTCGAGGGCGTGGCGGAGGTGAACAGCTGGGGCGGCGAGACCGAGCAGTTCCACGTCACCGTGGACCCGCGCCGGCTGGCCGGGGCGGGCCTGACCCTGTCGGAAGTGGAGGCGGCGCTGGCCGCCAACAACGAGAACTTCGGCGGGGCCTACACCGAGAACCGGGGGGAGCGCTTCACGGTCTTCGGCCGCGGGCGGCTGGCCAACCGGGAGGACATCGCGCGGGTGCCGCTGGTGACCCGGGGCGGGGCGCCGATCCTGGTCCGCGACATCGCCACCGTGGAGGACGGCTCCCTGCCGCGGCAGGGCGCGGTGACCTGGGACGGACGCCGCGAGGTGGTCGGCGGCATGGTCATCATGCGGAAGGGGGAGAACGCCCAGCAGGTGATCGCGCGGATCAAGGCCCGGGTGGCGGAGGCGGTCGCGATCCTGCCCCCGGGCGTGGAGCTGGTGCCGTTCTACGACCAGACCGAGCTGGTCTCGCGCACCACGCACACCATCGAGAAGAACCTGCTCCTGGGCGGGGCGCTGGTGATCGCGCTGCTGTGGCTGTTCCTGCGGAACATCGCCGCCAGCCTCATCGTGGCCGCGGTGATCCCGCTGTCCATGCTATGGGCCTTTGTCGCCATGAAGTGGTTCGGGTTCTCGGCCAACCTGATGAGCCTCGGCGCGCTGGACTTCGGGCTCCTGGTGGACGGGTCGGTGGTGATGGTGGAGAACATCCTCCGCCGCGGCCGGCAGGCGGCGGAGTCCCCGCACGACACCACCGAGCGGATCCGCGCCTCGGCGGTGGAGGTGGCCCGGCCGGTGGTCTTCGGCATCGCGATCATCATCGCCGTGTATCTGCCGCTCTTCGCCCTCCAGGGGACCGAGCGGAAGATGTTCGTGCCCATGGCCTTCACGGTGGTCGCGGCGGTGCTGGGGTCGCTGGTGATCGCGCTGACCGTGGTGCCCGCCGCCGCGCGGACCTGGCTGGCGCGGGCGGTGGAGCCGCATTCGGAGCGCTTCGAGCGGCTCAAGGACCGCTACCGCGCGGTCCTGGCGGGGACCCTGCGCCACCGGAAGGCGGTGCTGGGCGCGGCGCTGGTGGTGGTCGTGGTGGCCGTCGGCGGGGCCACCTTTCTCGGGCGCGAGTTCATGCCCCGGCTCGACGAGGGCAGCGTGCTGGTGCAGACCCGGCGGCTCCCCTCGACGGCGCTGGGACAGGGCACCGAGTTCTCCCTGCAGCTGGAGCGGGCCCTCCGGGGCCTGCCCGAGGTGCGCACGGTGGTCTCCAAGCTGGGCCGGCCGGACCTGGCTACCGAGGCAATGGGGACCTACGAATCGGACACCTACGTGATCCTCGAGCCGCGGGAACGCTGGCGGCCGGGGGGCAAGCCGGCACTGATCGCGGCGATGGACAGCGCGCTGCGGGAGATCCCGGGCATCAGCTTCGCCTTCACCCAGCCGATCCAGATGCGGCTGGACGAGGCCGAGAGCGGCATCACCACCGATGTCGGCGTGAAGATCATCGGCCCGGACCCGGAGCGCCTCGCCGCGCTCGCCGCACGGGTGGAGCAGGTGCTCCGCGGCGTGCCCGGGGCGGCCGAGGTCAAGGCGACCGCCTCGGCCCGGGTGAATCAGTTCCGCCTGGACCTCGACCGCGACGCGCTGGCCCGCTACGGGATCGCGGCCCAGGACGTGGGTCGCGAGGTGGAGCGGGCGCTCGGGGCGTCGGTCGCCACCACGGTGGTGGACGGCCCGCGCCGCATCGGGGTGGCGGTGCGGATTCCCGGCGCCAACACCCTCGCGCCGGAGCTCTTCGCCGAACTGCCGATCCCCACGCCGTCCGGCGCCCGGGTGCCGCTCTCCGCGGTGGCGCGGCTGTCGGTGGTACAGTCGCCGGAGGCCTTCGCGCACGAGGGCGCGCAGCGCATGGTCGTGGTCGGCGCCAACGTCCGCAACCGGGACGTGGGCGGCTTCGTCACCGACGCGTCAGCCCGGCTGGCGGCACGGGTGCCGGCGCCGGAGGGCTACCGCTACGAGTGGGGCGGCCAGTACCGGCACCAGCAGACGGCCATGCGGCGGCTGGGCATCCTGGTCCCGCTGGCGATCATCGGGATCTACCTGCTGCTCTTCCTGGCCTTCCGCACCGTGCGCCACGCGGCGCTCATCATGAGCAATGTCCCTTTCGCCCTGGTGGGCGGCGTGGCGGCCCTGGCGCTCGCCGGGCTCAACCTGAGCATCTCGGCGGCCGTCGGCTTCATCGCGCTGTTCGGCATCGCGGTGCTCAACGGCGTGGTCATGGTGAGCTGCATCAACGAGCTGCGCGCGGAGGGGCGGTCACTGGAGGAGGCGGTGCTGGAGGGGGCGGCCACGCGGCTCCGGCCGGTGCTGATGACCGCGCTGGTGGCGGGCTTCGGCTTCGTGCCGATGGCGCTCAGCACCTCGCCCGGCGCCGAACTGCAGCGGCCGCTGGCGGTCGTGGTGATCGGCGGCCTGGTCACGGCCACCGGGCTCACGCTGCTGGTGCTCCCGACGCTGTACGCGACGGTGGAGCGCTGGAGCGAGGGCTACGCGGATGTGCAGGAGGAGGCGCTGCTGCCGCCGGTCGGGGTCTCGGCGGCGGCCTGAGGCGGGCTCAGCGCTGGGCCGGCTCGCCGCCGAGTTCGGCCGTGGGCTCGTTCAGCTCGTCGCCGTCGTCGGCGGGAATGGACGCGCCATCCGCGCCGAGGATGCGGAACGCGGTCCACTGGTGCCGCTTGGCGGTCTTGGAGCGGGGCCCGTTGTACATCAGCGAGACGAGGTACATCCCGTCGCGGCGGCCCAGGTAGCCCACCAGCGTGGACACTCCGTTGAGGGTGCCGGTCTTCGCGCGGACCACTCCCGCGGCGGGGAGCCCGCCGGCCAGCCGCGCAAGCGTGCCCTGGCCGTTGGCCGGGAGCAGGTAGGGGAAGTTCCGGCCCGCCGGTGTATTCTGGAAGTTCGCCATGTAGTACACGAAGGTCGCCGGAGTCACCCGGTCCTCGTGGGACATCCCGCTGCCATCCACCAGCTTGACGCCACCCGCCACACCGGCCACCTGCTGCACGTGCTCGGTCAGCAGCTCCGGCCCGTCCTTGGGGCCGGCGGCCCAGCGCAGCAGCAGCTCCGCGCCGATGTTGAGGCTGCGGCGGTTGATCTCGTACGCCACCGAATCGAACGGCGCCGATTCCACCTCGGCCAGCACGTCGGTGGGCGGGTTCTCGACGGTGATCGGTGACGGGGTGCGGTCCCAGCTGATGCCGGCCTGCTCCAGTGCCTGGGCCCAGCTCGCCGCGAGCACCGCGCGCGGATCGCCGGCGACCGTGATCAGCCGGCGCACCCCGGCCCCGACGCCAACCGCCCCGGTGACGAGGTAGCCACCGTCGGCCATGCGGCGGATCCGGAGCCGCGAACGGCGGCCCGCCACCGTCGTGGCGTGGATATCCACCAGGGCATTGAGCCCGGCGGGCGAGGTCTCCACCAGCGTCGGGCGGCCGCCGGCCTTGCGGGCGGGCGCCACGTGCAGCCAGACGACGTTCTCGTGCAGGGTCAGCGCCCCGATCAGCGGGGTATACAGGCTGCCCCAGTTGCCCTTGTTCCAGGCGGCGGGGAAGTGCGCCTCAGCCGGGGAGCCGTCGGCGCTCACCACCTGCAGCGGCCCGCGCAGCTGGCGGATGCCCGCCTGGGCCAGCTGGTTGGCGAGATCCTGCAGCCGCGGGCCGTGGCCGTCGGGACTCTCCAGCGTCGGGTCGCCGTTCAGCTCCAGCGCCCAGCTGCCGTTCCAGTCGCCGGTGGTCTCATCCAGCGTGCCGTAGCCCACCACGCGGGTCGAGCGGCGCGCATCCCCGCCGAGCACGCTGCGGGCGTACCCGGTGGTGAGCAGCTTCACGGTGGAGGCCGGGACCATCGGCATGTCGGGGTTGATGCTCCAGAGCGTCTGACCCTGCTGGTCGGCGACCACGATGCCCCAGGTGCCCGGCGCCGAGCGGCGGGCGGAGCGGTACCAGGTGTCGAGCCGGAGCTTGAGCGTACGGGGCAGTTCCTGCGCGCGGGCGGCCACCGGCACCGCGGCGGCGCAGAGCGCCAGCGCGGTGGCCGCGGCCAGGAGTCGTGTGATACGGCGCACAGGGATGGTCATGCAAAGTCTCTCAAAATCCTCGGCCGTCAGGCCGGGCGGCTGAAGCGTCCGGGGCCGGCGGACGAATCTACCGTCCTGCCCCATTCTGGCAACCTGCTTTCCTGCAAGGACTTGGAGTTCCACCCCCCGGAAGGGAGGTGCCGCTCTGGGGGTCAGGCTAGCAAGAGGGGGGCCAGCCGGCGCCACCGGCCGGGAACCGGGCGGGGCGGGGAGTCCCGCCCCGGCGGGTCGGAATGGACTACTTGAGCAGCAGCTTGGCGATGGTCTGCAGCTGCATGTTGCTCGTGCCTTCGTAGATGGTGCCGATCTTGGCGTCGCGGTAGAACTTCTCGGCCGGGTACTCCTTGGAGTAGCCGTAGCCGCCGAAGAGCTCCAGGCACTTGCTGGTGGTACGGTCCGCCATCTGGGAGCTGAACAGCTTGGCCATGGCGGCCTCGCGCTGGAACGGCAGCCCCTGGTCCTTGAGCCGGGCGGTGTTGTAGACCAGCAACCGGGCGGCCTCCAGCTCGGTGGCCATCTGGCCCAGCTGGAACTGCACCCCCTGGAAGTCGGCGATCGCCTTCCCGAACTGCTTCCGTTCCTTCACGTACGTCACCGCGGCGTCCAGGGCGCCCTGCGCCACGCCGATCATCTGCGCCCCGATCCCGATCCGCCCCTCGTTGAGGGTCTCGATCGCGATCTTGTAGCCCTGGCCGACCGGGCCCAGGACGTTCTCCTTCGGCACCCGGCACTGCTCCATGATCAGTTCGGTGGTGCTGCTGGCGCGGATGCCGAGCTTGTTCTCCTTCTTGCCCACCGAGAAGCCGGGGAAGTCCCGCTCCACGAGGAACGCCGTGATGCCCTTGTAGCCCTTGCTGAAGTCGGTGTTGGCGAAGATCAGGAAGATCCCCGCCTCGCCGCCGTTGGTGATCCAGAACTTGCGGCCGGTGAGCTCCCAGTGGGTGCCCTTGTCCTCCGCCCTGGCCTCGAGCGCGAAGGCATCGCTGCCGCTCGCCGGTTCCGACAGCGCGAAGGCGCCCAGCAGCTCGGTCGTCAGGCGGGGGAAGAGCCGGGCCTTCTGTTCGTCACTGCCCCAGCGCAGCAGGGCGTTGTTGAACAGGGTGTTGTGCACGTCCACGTAGATCGCGGCGGAGGCGTCCACCCGGGCCAGCTCCTCGATGGCGAGCGCCGCCAGGAAGATGGAGCCGCCGGCCCCGCCGTACTGCTCGGGAATCTCGATGCCCATCAGGCCCAGCTCGAAGAACTGGGCGATGATCTCGGGGCGGAACTTCGCCGCCTCGTCCATGGCGTGCACGTGGGGCAGCACCTCGGTCTCGGCGAACTCGCGGACGGTGCTGCGGAACAGCTCCTCTTCTTCACTGAGGAGGCTGAGCGGGGAGGGGAGGCTGGTGTTGGTCATGGGGCGGAACATAAGGGAAGGTCCACCCCGCGGCGAGACGCCGGGCCGCTAGGGCTGGATCACCCGCAGCGCGACGTCGGCGCGTCCCAGCGGGGCGGCCACCTGCACCCCGCGGACCCGGGTCCGGATGGCCGCCAGCATCTCCCGGGCAATCGTGATCCCCTCTGCCAGCGCCGTCTCCTTGCCCCGGGCCGAGGCGGCGCGCATCCGGTCGAGGATCTCCGGCGGGACGCTGACCCCCGGTACCTCGTTGGCGAGGAACTCGGCGTTCCGGAGCGAGACCAGGGGCCAGATCCCGGCGATGATCGGCAGCCGGTGCGATGCCACCCGGGAGAGGAACCGGTCGAGCTGCGCCAGGTCGAACACCGGCTGGGTCATCGCGAATTCCGCCCCCGCCTCCACCTTCCAGGCGAAACGGCGAAGCTCGCGGTCGGGATCCACCGCCGCCGGGTTCACTCCGACGCCGATCACGAACCGGCTGGTGCCGCCGAGGGCGTTGCCGCCGGGATCCAGGCCGTGGTTCAGTCGGCTGACCAGGTTGGTGAGGCCGATGCTGTCGATGTCGAACACCGCGGTGGCGTCGGGGTACGGCCCCATCTTGGGCGGGTCGCCGGTCACGATGAGGAGGTTGCGGACCCCGCTCGCCGCCGCGCCCAGCAGGTCGGAGAGCATCCCCAGCAGGTTCCGGTCGCGGCAGGCATAGTGCACCACCGGCTCGAGGCCCAGTTCCCGCTGGATGAGCAGGCCCGACAGCAGCGCGCCCATCCGGCTCTGCGCTCGCGGGCCGTCGGGCACATTCACCGCGTCCACCCCCGCCGCCTTGAGGGCCCGGACCTGGTCGAACATCGGCTTCGGGTCCACGCCCTTGGGGGGCACGATTTCCACCGTGGTGATGAACTCGCCGGCGGCGAGCTTGCGGCCGAAGGCCGAGCGCTCCGCCAGCGGCACCGGCGGCAGGGGCTCCGCCCGCGCCGGTTCCGCGGCGAGGTGCGCCACGTGCCGCGGCGCGACGCTCTTCACGAACCCGACCATCGCCTTGATGTGATCCGGGGTGGTGCCGCAGCAGCCCCCCACGAACCGCGCGCCCGCCTCCACGATGCGGCGGGCGTACTCGGCCATGTATTCCGGGCTCGCCATGTAGATCTTGCGGTCGCCCACCTCGCGCGGGAGGCCGGCGTTGGGCTGTGCCGAGAGCGGCACCGTCACCACCCGGGCCAGCTGCTCGATCACCTCCAGCACCCCGTGCGGTCCGACGGAGCAGTTCACCCCCACCACGTCCGCGCCCATCGCCTCGAGCCACGGGCCGAAGGTCTCGGGGTCGGTGCCGTAGTAGGTCTTGCCGTCGGTGCCGACGGTCATCTGGGCCACGACCGGCAGGTCGGACCGGGCGCGGATCGCCTCGAAGGCGGCCCGCACCTCCTCGACGTCGCTGAAGGTCTCGATGATGAACCCGTCCACCCCGCCATCGAGCAGCCCCTCCACCTGGCGGATGAAGGCGTCGCGCGCCTCGGTGACGGCCATCTCGCCGAACGGCTCGATGCGGATGCCCAGCGGGCCGATGGCGCCGAGCACCGCGGCCCGGCTGCCGGCGGCGTCGCGCGCGAGCCGCGCGGCGGCGGCATTGATCGCACGGGTCTCGTCGGCCAGGCCGTAGTGGGCCAGCTTCACCGGGTTGGCGCCGAAGGTGTTGGTCTCCAGCAGCTCGGCCCCGGCGCGGACGTATTCCTTGTGGATGTCGCGGATGAGGTCCGGCTGCTTCAGCACCAGCTCGTCGTAGCAGACGTTGAGAAAGACGCCGCGGCTGTAGAGCAGCGTGCCCATCGCCCCGTCGAACACGTGGGTGCGGCCGTCGTCGATCAGCTCGCGCAGGGTGGTCACCGGTCATATCCCAGGTTGGGCGCCAGCCACCGTTCCATCTCGGCCGGCGCGAGGCCCTTGCGGCGGGCGTAGTCCTCCAGCTGGTCGCGCCCGACCTTCCCCACGCCGAAGTAGCGCGCCTCGGGCCGCCAGAAGTAGTACCCGCTCACCGAGGCGGCGGGGTGCATGGCGCAGGTCTCCGTCAGCTGCATGCCGGCTGCCGCCTCCGCGCCGAGCAGCCGGAAGAGGGTGCGCTTCTCGGTGTGGTCGGGGCAGGCGGGATAGCCGGGCGCCGGACGGATGCCCTGGTAGGCCTCGCGCACCCGCGCCGCGTGGTCCAGCGCCTCGTCCGGGGCGTAGCCCCAGAACTCCCGCCGCACCCGCTCGTGCATCCGCTCCGCGAAGGCCTCCGCCAGCCGGTCCGCCAGGCTCTTGGCCAGGATCGCGGTGTAGTCGTCGTGTGCCGCCTCGGCCTCCGCGACCAGCCGCTCCAGCCCGTGCCCCGCCGTCACCGCGAACAGCCCCACGAAGTCCCGCGGCCCACCCTCGCCCGGGGCCACGAAGTCGGCCAGCGCCAGGTTGGGGCGGCCGGTCTTCCGGCCCTGCTGCCGCAAGGTGTGGATGGTGGCCAGTGCCCCGCCGTCGGGCGTGAACAGCCGGATGTCATCGCCCTCGCGCGCGGCGGGGAAGAACCCGATGACCCCTCGCGCCTCCAGGGCCCCCTCGGTCACGATGCGGTCCAGCAGCCGCCGGGCATCGTCGTACAGGCTCCGCGCGGTCTTTCCCACCGCCGGGTCGTCGAGGATTTCGGGGAAGCGCCCCACCAGCTCCCAGCCCTTGAAGAAGGGCGTCCAGTCGATGTGTTCCACCAGCTCGGCCAGCGGATAGGCGGGGAAGGCCCGGGTGCCGAGGAAGGCCGGCACGGGCGCGGCGCCGGGCGTCAGCACCAGGGCGTTGGCGCGGGCCTCCTCGAGGGTCAGGCGCCGCTCGCCGCCGTCCTGGTCCTGGCGTTCCTCCCGGATGACGGCGTACTCCGCCGCCACGCCCCGGGTGAACTCCGCCCGCAGCCCGTCGCTCAGCAGGCTGCCGGTGACGCCCACCGCGCGGGACGCATCGAGCACGTGCACCACCGGGCCGTGGTAGCGCGGGGCGATCTTCACCGCGGTGTGGACCCGCGAGGTGGTGGCGCCACCGATCAGGAGCGGCAGCTCGAAACCCTGGCGTTCCATCTCCGCCGCCACCAGCGCCATCTCCTCGAGCGACGGGGTGATGAGCCCCGAGAGCCCGATCACGTCGGCCCCGGTCTCGCGGGCGGTGTCGAGGATCTTCGCCGCCGGCACCATGACGCCCAGGTCCACCACCTCGAAGTTGTTGCACTGCAGCACCACGCCCACGATGTTCTTGCCGATGTCGTGCACGTCGCCCTTCACGGTGGCGAGCAGCACCTTCCCCTTGGCCCGCGTGTCCGCGCTCGCGGCCTTCTCGGCCTCGATGAACGGGATCAGGTGGGCCACCGCCTTCTTCATGACCCGGGCGCTCTTCACTACCTGGGGGAGGAACATCTTGCCGCTGCCGAAGAGGTCGCCCACCACGTTCATGCCGCGCATGAGCGGGCCCTCGATCACCTCGATCGGGCGGGCGAACCCCTGGCGGGCCTCCTCGGTATCCGCCACCACGTGCGCATCGATGCCCTCGACGAGGGCGTGCACCAGGCGGTCCGCCACCGGCAGCGCCCGCCAGGCCTGATCGGTGGCGGCCCCGCGCGCCTCCGCGCCGCGCCCGGCGTAGCGCCCGGCGATCTCCAGCAGCCGCTCGGTCGCGTCGGGCCGGCGGTTGAGCACCACGTCCTCCACCCGCTCCAGCAGGTCCGGCTCGATGTCATCGTAGATCGCGAGCTGGCCCGCGTTCACGATGCCCATGTCCATCCCGGCCCGGATGGCGTGGTAGAGGAAGACGGAGTGGATCGCCTCCCGCACGTGGTCGTTGCCCCGGAAGGAGAACGAGATGTTGGACACGCCGCCGCTCACCAGCACGTGCGGCAGGCGCGCCTTGATCTGCCGGGTGGCCTCCAGGTAGGCGACGGCGTAGCCGTTGTGCTCCTCGATCCCGGTGGCGATGGCGAAGATGTTCGGGTCGAGGATGATGTCCTCGGGCGGAACGCCCACCCGCTCGGTGAGCAGCCCCACCGCGCGCGCGGCGATCGCCACCTTGCGCTCCACCGTGTCGGCCTGGCCCTGCTCGTCGAACGCCATCACCACCACCGCCGCGCCGTAGCGGCGCACCTGCTCCGCGTGGGCCAGGAAGGCCGCCTCGCCCTCCTTGAGGCTGATGGAGTTGACCACCCCCTTGCCCTGCAGGTTCTGCAGCCCCGCCTCCAGCACCGACCACTTGGAGCTGTCGAGCATGACCGGCACCCGGGCGATGTCCGGCTCGGCGGCCAGCAGCCGGAGGAAGCGGGTCATCGCCGCCTCCGCGTCCAGCATGCCCTCGTCCATGTTGATGTCGAGCAGCTGGGCCCCGTTCTCCACCTGCTGCCGGGCCACCGCCAGCGCCGCCTCGTACTGCCCGTCGAGGATGAGCTTCGCGAACCGGCGAGAGCCGGTCACGTTGGTCCGCTCCCCCACGTTCACGAAGTTGGTCTCGGGCCCGATGGTGAGCGGCTCGAGGCCCGCCAGGCGGCAGCGCGGCGGCAGGTGCGGCGGCGTGCGGGGGGCCAGGCCGCGGACGGCCTCGGCCAGCGCCGCGATGTGCGGCGGCGTGGTGCCGCAGCAGCCGCCGACGATGTTGACCATCCCGCTGGTGGCGAACTCCCGGATCACCGCCGCCATGGACTCGGGAGTCTCGTCGTAACCACCCATCGCGTTGGGCAGGCCGGCGTTGGGGTGGGCGCTCACCGGCACCGGCGCCACCCGCGACAGGTCCTGCACGTACTGCCGCAGCTGCTGCGCCCCCAGGGCGCAGTTGAGCCCGACCGAGAACGGCCGGGCGTGCGCCACCGAGTTCCAGAACGCCTCGACCGTCTGGCCCGACAGAGTGCGTCCGCTCTGGTCGGTGATGGTGCCCGAGATCATCACCGGCACCCGGAGCCCCGCTGCGGCGAAGGCCTCCTCCACCGCCATGATCGCCGCCTTGGCGTTCAGGGTGTCGAAGATGGTCTCGATCAGCAGCAGGTCGGCGCCGCCCTCGAGCTGCGCCAGCGCCGCCTCGCGGTAGGCGGTCACCAGCTCCGCAAAGCTCACGTTGCGCGCCGCCGGGTCGTTCACGTCCGGCGAGATGGAAGCGGTCTTGCTGGTCGGCCCGAGCACCCCCGCCACGTAGCGGGGCCGCGCGGGGTCCCGCGCCTCGAATTCGTCCGCGACGGCACGCGCCAGCGCGGCCGAGGCGCGGTTGAGTTCCGGCGCCAGCGCCTCCATGCGGTAGTCCGCGAGGGAGGGCCGGGTGCTGTTGAAGCTGTTGGTCTCGATGATGTCCGCGCCCGCGGCGAGGTAGGCGGCGTGGATGTCGCGGATCAGGGCCGGCCGGGTGATCGAGAGGAGGTCGTTGTGCCCGCGCAGGTCGGTCGACCAGTCACGGAAGCGCTCCCCGCGGTAGTCCGCCTCGACCAGGCCCTCGCGCTGGATCATGGTGCCCATCGCCCCGTCGAGCAGCAGGATGCGCTCGGCGAGGAGGCCCGGCAGGCGGGCGAGGCGGGCAGCGCGGCGGTCGGCGGGTTGGGTCACGAAAAATCCCCGTGGGCTTGGACGGCTCCCCGGGGGGTGGCCGTTTTAGCAGTTGTTTAACGTGGCTGCAATAGGCGCAAATCACCACGGACGTCGTCGTCTGGCAGGAATCTACCCGGGGACCTCCGTCCCGCCAACCTCGAGCCGGCGGGCCGCCTCCGCCATGCCGAGGCCCGTCACCTCCACCACCTTGCGGCGGCTGGTGGCCCCGGCGACCAGCCGCAGGGCCCCGGGGGCCACCGCCAGCGACTCGGCCAGGAAGCGGAGCAGGGCCGCGTTGGCGGCCCCGTCCACCGGCGGCGCCGCCAGCCGGAGCTTGAGGGCATCGCCATGCCGGCCGCACCACTCGGTGCGGCGCGCGCGCGGCTGGACGTGGAGGGTGAGGCGGACGCCGGCGGCGGCGGGATCGATCGGCGGCACCGGCGGGAGCGGGACTAGCCCAGCCGCCAGAGCCAGCCCATCACCAGGCCGCGCGCCAGCCACAGCATGAAGTAGGCGACGATCGGGGTGAAGTCCAGCATGCCGATCGGGGGGATCACGCGACGCAGGGGCTCGACCAGCCAGTCGGTGAGGCCGTGCACCACCCGCATCGGCCTGGAGTAGGGCGAGATCCCGAACCACGAGGCGATCACCCGCACGAAGATCGCGAGCATCAGGATGGAGAAGAGCCCGTCCACCACGAACCGCAGCAGCCCGCCGGGCCCCGCGCCGGCGCTGGCCAGCAGGTTGAGCACCGTGGTGATGAGCCACTGCACCACCCCGAGCAGGGCCAGCCCGCCCAGCAGCGCGGCCCAGAAGAGCGCGTAGGGCGCGCTGGCCGGGTTGCCGCCGCTGCGGTACAGCCGCCGCTCCACCGGGCGCAGCAGCGGCTGGCCGATCTTCCGCGCCGCCCGCGGCAGGGCCCCGAACGGGGTCAGGTGACCGTGCTTCACCGCCCAGTGGGTGCCCGCCACGAACGCCGCCACCGCGAACACGCCGAACACCACTGCCCGCGTCACCTGGACCAGGACCACCACGAAGGACATCCCTACTCCGGCTTGGGCGGCGGGGGCGGCGGCGGCACCGTGAAGGTGCGGCTGGCGCCGTCCACCAGGGTACAGGAGACCTCGAAGGACCCGCCATGGACGATGACGTCGTCGAGCACCACGCTGGAGCCCCAGCACTGCTGGAGCGTCCGGCCCGCGGTGCGGCGGAAGACCACGGTCACGACCGGGTCCTTCCCCTGGCGACTGAGGCGGCGGACAAACTCCGGAGCGAGGCTGTCGATGCCGGCCTGGCGGAGGGAGGTGGGCAGGCGGTTCTGGTGCGCGCTGTGGTAGGCCATCACCCGGTCCATGATGTCCAGCAGGTCGCGGCCGAGGAGTTCGGCCTCGACCTGCGCCGGGTCGGCCGGGGGGGCATCAGCGGCGGGCTTGGGGGTGTCCGCACCGGAGCTGCAGGCCAGGGCGAGCCCCGCCGCGAGCAGCAGTGGCCGGCGGCCGCCCCTACTCCATCGCGAATTCACGGTTGAACACCACCTCGAAGCTGAACGTCTTGGCCTTGCTCTTGAGCTCGATCCGCTCGGCGATGCGGGTGAGGCGCTCGGGGATGCCGAGGATCTTCTCCTGGGCCATGCGGCCGATCTCGCTCAGCCCGGTGACCGTCTCGATGCGCCAGTAGCGGATCTGCTCCTGCACGATCCGCAGGTAGTCGCGCGGGCCGTAGATGCCGGCGCGGCGGATGACGTCGGCGAGGTCGCGGAAGCCGGGCATGGTGTGGCCCGGCATGTCGATGCTCGGCAGGATGTGCGCCGCCGAGACCAGGGCCTGGTCCGGGTCGCGCGCCATGATCTCCTCGAAGATCGTCCGGTAGAAGAGGAAATGGCGTGCCTCCTCGGTGGCCACATTCCCCAGGACCTCCGCCAGCAGCGGCTCGTACTCCCCGATCAGGCGCCCGGTCTCGCTGTGCGACTGCTGCGTGGCCCGCTCCTGGAGCGTGGTGTAGGCGAAGACCCGGTACGGGTCCTTGTCCCACTCGGGCTGGAAACCGTTCTTGAGGTAATCGAACTGCATCGCCTCGAGCCGGCGCTGGTCCACCAGGCGGGTGTCCCGGATGTAGTCGCGCAGGATGACGCCATGCCGGTCCTCTTCCGCCGTCCAGAGGTTGTTCCATTCCCGCCAGTGGCTGTCGTCGCCGAGGTACACCGCGAGCAGCCGGTGGAAATGGGGCAGCCCCTCCTCGGTGAGCATGTTGAGCGCCAGGGCCGCCCGTGCCGGGTCGGGAATGCCGGCCGCCCGGGCCCGGAGGTCGGCCAGGTGGCGGTCGGGGTCGGCGTCGGCCTTGGGGCCCAGCAGCTCGTGCGGGAACCAGAGCGGGCGCTTCTGTTCATGCGCGGCCATGAGTTCACGCACCCGGGCCTCGAGGTCGCGCAGGACCTCGATCTTGGTGAAGAACTGGCGTGCGCTGTCGGTCAGGGTCATGTACCCGGTCACCCAGGGCTGAGGAACGAGGCGGCCCGCGGGATCCGCGGGCCGCTTCGTGAAGATATACGGGTTGACCGGAAAAGTATGCGCGTGCGGCGCGACGTCGGCTAGAGCATCGGGGCCAGGCGCTTCTCCATCAGGTACCAGGTGCCGCCGCCGTGGTAGCCTTCCCGGCGCACCACGCGGTTCCAGCCGTTGGCCAGCAGCTCGGCCTCCCCGGTGACATCGTCGGTCCAGAACTCGGCGAGGTGCGCGCCGAGCAGCGCGGCGTGCTGCTCGAAGGCCTCGAGCAGCCGGTGGCCGTGGCCCAGGTGCCGCTGCTCGGCCCGGACCGCCACATCGGTCAGGCTGGCGACCCCGCCCCGCAGGCCATAGCGCAGGCCGCCGATCCAGTCGCCGATCGCATTGCTGAGGATGAGGTAGTGCTCCTCGACATGCACCGGCTCCCCGGTGCTGGCCTCTTCCTGCTCGGTGAGGTCAGCAAACCAGTCGGCGAATTCCTCGCCGTTTTCCATTTCCCGGATCGTGAGTTCGCTCATGGCACCCTCTCTTATCGGAAGCGGGACCAAAAGGTTCCAGCCACCACAGGGAGGTCTTGCAACCTCGGTGCCAGCCGCGAGCGCGGCGCTCGGGTATTCTGGCTCATTCTAAGTTGTTGCCGCGGAATATCTTGCCAATTCGCGACGAACCCGGGGTGGAAACCGGCCTGTCCGGAATCGTGGACACCGCTGTCACTCCGGCACGCCACGATCCATGGGCCCGTCAGATACCGAGGGCCAGTCCTGCCAGCAGCGCCACCGCGCCGAGCCCGAACAGCAGCGCCAGCAGCCCGCCAGCGAAGCGCAGCCAGGTCTCGTAGCGCACCCCTGCCGCCGCCAGCATGGCCATCAGGGCGCCGTTGGTCGGGGTGAGCAGTTCGGTGAGGCCGGCACCGTACTGGTAGGCGAGCACCGTGACCTGGCGGGACAGGCCCAGCAGGTCGGCGAGCGGCACCAGCACCGGCATGGTGAGCACCGCCTGGCCGGAGGTGCTGGAGACCGGCACGTGGAGCACCGCCTGCACGCCGAGCATGCCCAGGGCGGAGAGGGCCAGGGGCAGGCGCGCCAGCGGGGTGAAGAGGGCCTGCACGATGGTGTCGATCACCCGCCCGTCATCGAGCACCACGAAGATCGCGCGGGCGAAGCCGATCAGCATCGCCGCGAAGGCGAGTGCCCGGAAGCCGTCCACGAACGCCTCCGCGGTGCCACCGATGCCCAGCCCGCCGACCAGGCCGGCGAGCAGGCCCATCAGGAAGAACACCGCGCTGAACTGTTCGAAGTCCCAGCCCCAGCGCTGGGCTCCCACCAGGAACAGCACGAACGCGAGCAGCACCACCGCCAGGACGGCCAGGTCGCGGGCGGGGAGCGTGGAGCCGGCGGGCGAGGCCCCGGCGGGCTCCGCGGGCGCCACGCGGTGCCGGGCGGCGTACCGCAGGGTGCCCCAGATCCAGAGTCCCATCGCGAGCAGCAGGAAGACCAGCCGGAAGCCGAGCCCGGAACCGGCGGGGAGGCCCGCCACCTTCTGCGCGATGATCACCTGGAACGGGTTGACCGGGCTGAACGCGGCGCCGATCGCCGAGGCGCCGATGCTGACGGCGCAGGCCACCAGCGGCGGGTAGCCCAGCCGGCTGGTGAGCAGCAGCAGCACCGGCACGAACGCGATCAGCTCCTCCGACATCTGGATCAGCACGCCGCCCAGCCCGAACGCCAGCGAGGCGAGCGGGATCACCAGCGCGCGGCGTTCTCCCAGGTGGTGTACCACCCGCTCGACGATCCGGGTGGAGGCGCCGGTCCGCTCCACCACCGCAAAGCCGCCGCCGACCAGGAAGACGAAGAAGATGACCGCGCCCGCGTCGGCCATGCCGCGGGGGATCGCCACCAGGGTGGCGAAGGGCCCGACCGGACTCGGGTCCACGGCGTGGTAGCTGCCCGCGACCACGACGTCGCGATGGGTGGCGGGGTCCTCCCGGCGGTCGAAGCGGCCGGCCGGGAGCAGGTGGGTGAGCAGGGCGGCCGCCAGCAGGCAGCCGACCAGCAGCACGAGGGGATGAGGCGAGCGGGCGGCGGTTACTTCGTCTTGCACTGCTGCGAGACCGGGGGCGTGCGGTCGCAGGCGATGGCCTGGTCCATCCCGCTCGCGAGCGGGCCGCAGGCGGTGGTCTGGGCCGCGCGCAGGGCGGCCTCCTCGGTCTCGTTGGAGGCGGCGGCGCAGTTGCGCCGGCCGTTGAACTCCACGCAGACGCTGCACTCGTGCTTCTGCGCGGAGAGGGTGTTGAAGAGCAGCAGCGCGGCGAATGCCACGATGAAGGCCACGGTGATGATGGTCGAACGCTTCATGGAGTCGGGCCCGGGAGACGGAGGGGGGCGGCGCTGGGCGCGCCAGTGGTCCAACCCTAGCGGGGCTGCGGGCGCTCCGCCAGAGGGCGCCGATGATCACGCGTCGCATCCAGCTCGTCCCACGGGACGTCCTGTCTGACGCCGTGCCACACCTCCAGCGGTCCCACCAGGATCCGGGTTTCCTTGGAGCTGTAGCCCAGGCTGACCCGGTAGGGCGTGTCGAGGAGCAGCGCCGGCTCCGAGTACCACACCGGCGTGCCGTTGATCGCCACGCCGCAGCGGCCATCCGGCAGGATCTGGAGCCGCAGCCGGTAGGGCTGCCCGCTCCGGATCCAGGGGCCCACTGCCATGAAGGCCGGTGGATCGCCGGCGACCGCCGCCATCTGTCGCAGCGCGCGCTCTCCCTCCCCTCCGGGATACTCCCAGGCGCACTCGCGCCGGCTGCGATCCGTGGCATTGTAGGGGGAGATGCCGATGATCGTGTCCTCGAGCTCGTAATTCACCCCGTGCCGGGTGGCCAGGAACTCCACATACAGGGACTGGAACTGCCGCCGTGTAATGGGCGTGTACACGGTGGCCTCCAGTCCCAGGCCCTCCTGCGCGGACCATTCGGTCCGGGTCGTGGCGGTGCTCCCATAGGAGCCGTCGCCGTTGTTGAGGAAGGCGGGGCGGCCATCCGGCGCCACGACGATGCGGGGTGCCGGGCGCCCGCTGGGCCGCCAGCGGGCCCGCCAGCTGCTGTCCCACGACTCGGCCAGCAGCGTCACCGGGGCGATCCCGGCGACCGTGATGGTGTCCTCCACCCGGCGCCACCCTGGAATCGCGGCCTCGATCCGCGTGGTGCCGGGGGCCCGCGCCCGGACCACGCCCAGGGAATCCACCGTGGCAACGGTGGTATCCGATGAGCTCCACTGCAGCCGGCCGACGATGGACAGGAAGCTGCCCGCCTGGTCCCGGCCGAAGATGGTCAGGGTGTAGGTGAGTCCCTGCGCGATGCGCTCACGGGTGGCGCTGAACTCCAGCCGGTCCAGGTAGCGACCGGGGCGCTGGCCGCTCCATTCGAGCTGGCGCACCCGGAGGTTGGGATCGGCGAGCCGGAGGGGCCGGGCCTTGCTGAGCTGGTCGCGCGGGGCAATCCACCATCGCGGCAATGCGTCGCCCGGCGCGGTGGCCAGCCAGGCGATCCACTCCTGGTCGGGGGAGGGCTGGAAGCGCAGCAGGTTGCCGATCGCCAGCGGCTCGAGCCGGCCGGTGGCGGGCCAGAAGATGCGGATGTTCTTCTGCCCGGCCGAATCGATCGCCATGACCACCGCGTCCGCCGACCACCAGCCGTAGAAGGCCAGCAGCACCCCGTAGGGCGGCGTGGCGCAGGTCGGGGACGGCACCGAGTCGGGTGGGATGAAGCAGATCGCGTCGGAGGCACGGTCGTCGCGGTAGCTGCGCAGGAACGCGATCTGCTGCCCGTCGGGCGACCAGATGGGCCCGTAGTCGGGGTCGGGGGAGAAGGTCAGGCGGCGGAGCCGCCCGGTCGCCGTGTCCACGATCGCGACGTCGTAGTCATCCCAGCCCTCCGGGCTCCAGCGGGACGTGGTGGCGAGGAGCTGCGCGCCGTCGGGCGACCAGGCGTGCGGATTGTCGTCCCGGGGCTCCGTGGTGAGCCGGCGGGCCGGCCCGCGCGGATGCGCGACGAAGATGTCGTTGGTGCCAGAATCAGTCGTGTCCCGGATCACCTGGTTCCAGCTCCAGAGGTCGCCGGCGGGATTCTTCAGGAAGTCGGCGACGTAATTGGAGCGCTGCTGCAGCAGCGCCTGCGGGACCCGCGCGCGACGGCGAAGATCCACCTCCACCGGGGCCGGGACCAGCGCATCCCATCCCGACGGGCGCATCGGGACCTCGACGGCAAGGAGGTGATCCAGCGAGTCCGCGAGGAAGAGGACCAGGGTGTTGGCCGGGGGCGGCGCGCGCAGGGCGGTGACGGTCAGGGCAATGAGCGCCAGCATGGCGATGGAACCAAGCGCGGTGTTCCGCGCGCTGCTGAAGCGCACCCGGCTCAGGAGCGGCAGGTGGCGGACCAGCCGGGCGGCGTCCTCCTCGGTGGAGCCCTCGCCCAGGAACTCGCGTGCGATCGCCCGGACCCGGCGCCCGTCGCCGAGCCGGCGGGACGCGGCGAGGAACCGGGCGTAGAGCGCGCCCAGGCGGGCGGGCCGGGCGGCCCGGCGGAGGTGGTGGCCGGCCTGGGCGAGCACGGCGCGCCCGGCAGCGGCATCGGCGGCGAGCGCCATCCCGACGGCTTCATGCGCGCGGCGCCGCTGCCCCTCGTCGGTCAGGGCAAGGATGCCCTCGGCAATCTCGTCGTGGGCGGGCAGCCAGGCGGTGCCCACCCGGAGGGCGAAGCCGCGCTGCTCCAGGATGCCGATGCTCGCGGCGATCTCGTGCTCGCCGGCGCCGGCCGCGCACGCGAGCAGCGTCTCGCCGAGCGGCGCGCCCGCCACCGCCAGCAGGGTGAGCACCCGCTGGCACTCCAGCGGCAACTGGGTGAGGCGGTGCCGCAGGGCGCTGCCCGCCTCGAGCCCCTGGGCCAGTGGCTCGGGCCGCTCGCACCGCCAGGCACCATCGTCCAGCCGGAGCCAGCCGCGGTCCATCGCGAGCTGGAGGGTTTCCAGCACCAGCAGCGGGACGCCACCGGTCGAGCGTGTCAGGGCCGCCGCCAGGGTCTCGCTCCACGGTTCCGCGGGGAGCAGCCCGATGCTGCCGGTCAGCGTGCGGACCTGGTCGGGGGCGAGCGGCGGCAGCGGCAGACGGATGGTGCGCTCCTGGCCCACGTCGCCGCCGGGCACCGGCCGCGCCGCCGTGACCACCACCAGCCCCGGCACGTCCACCTGCTCCAGCACGCTGAGGAGCACCTGCCGGGAGGCGGGGTCGAGCCAGTGGAGGTCGTCCAGCAGCAGGGCCAGACGATGCTCCTCGGCCAGCACCCGGACCAGTTCGGCGAGGGCCGCCGCGCGGCGGCGGAGCGCCTCGTCACCCGTGGCGCCGTCGGCGGGCTGGCTGTAGCGGGAGGAAAGCGACGGGCTCAGCGCAATCAGGGCGCCGGCCGTGGCGGGGGAGACGCCGGCCGCGCCGGGCGCGGCCGCCAGCTGCTCCGCGAGCAGTGCGGCGAAGCTGTAGCCGATGTCCCGCTGCCCGGGGTGAGCCCGCACCTGCACCACCCGCGCGCCCAGGGTGCGGAGCCGGACCGCAGCGTCCCGCAGCAGGCGGGTCTTCCCGAGCCCGGCGGCCGCGGAGAGGTGCAGGTGCTGGGCGTGCGGCGCCGCGGCCTGCCACGCGGAGACGATCTCGCTGAAGGGCTGTTCCCGGCCCACCAGCTCCGCCACCAGGCCGGCGGCGTCCTCGGCAACCGGCGCCCCATGGCCCGCCAGGTTCAGGCGACCGAGCAGGGCCCGGGTGGCCGGCTCGGGGGCCCGGCCGGCCGCGCCGAGGCGCTCGAGGAACTGGTCCACCTCGAGGGTGAGGGCCAGGCGGTCGTTGCACAGCACCAGCGCCTCGAAGAGCAGCCGCCAGGCGCTCTCGCTGGCCGGGTCGGCGTCCCGCGCCCGGCGGGCAAGGAGCGCAGCCTCGCGCAGGCTGCCCTCATCAAGCCAGCGCCGGACCAGCGCCTCCGCCACCCGCAGGAAGGTTGAACGCAGCCGCTGCCGTTCCACGTCGGCCCAGTGCTCGAACTCGACACTGCCCGGCGCGGCGAAGCCATCGAGGAACTGGCCGGTGTAGCCGCGCGCCGCTTCGGGCAGGTCGCCCGCCTCGACGGCGGCCAGGAAGGCGTCACGATCGAGCCGGACCGGCGCGACCAGCTCCAGGGCATCCCCCCGGGTCGAGAGGCTGGCGCTGCCGAGTTGCTGGCGGAGGTACCAGAGGGTCTGCCGCAGGGCGTGCCGGCCCCGCTCCGGCTCGAGGTCGGACCAGAGCAGGTCCACGAGGTGCTCGCGGGCGGCGGTCCGGCGGGGGGAACAGGCGAGGTAGGTGAGCAGGGCGAGCGGCTTGCCGGCGCCCAGCAGGGGCTCGGCGACGCCCGTCCCGATCCGCAACGCCGGCGCCGGCCCGAGTACCGTGAGGTACAGGGCCGCCCAGTTCGAATCACCCTCCGGCGGATCCAGGCCCATTTGACGCTCTGTTGACGGTCGCGAGATAGGTTGCCCTATCCCTCGGTCACCAGCGGTGGTCTGGGCCCTTCCCGGGTCGCAACGGGAAAGTACCGGCCGCCGAATGGGTCCTCAAGACGGCGTCGCCGTGGCCGGGGGTCTCTCCTTTTCTTCATCTTTCCTCAGTCTTCCGGGTCCCGCCGCCGATAGCCGGAGCATCCCCACCCCTTCACCCGGGTCGGGGCCACCGTGCCGGGAGGTGCGGGTTCCGGTCCGATGCGCCCCTGGCTGCCGCCAATCTTGTTGCTCCTCTGCCTGCCCGCGGCCGGGTGCCAGCGCTTTGCGCCGGAGGAGGCGACCCGCTTCACGCCCCCGGCCGAGTACGCGACCTGGTGGGCCGCCACCGAGGGCTGCTCGGGCCGGCATGGCAGCATGGCCCGCGTGAACTGGTTCAAGGTGCCGGGGGAGGGATTCGCCTGCCCGACGGGGACCTGCGTCGGGCGGTGGGAAGACAACCACACCATTTATGTCGCCGAGGCGTGGCTCGACCACGAGATGGTGGTGCGGCACGAGATGCTGCACGACCTGCTCGGTGTGGACGGACACCCGGATCCGCCGTTCGGCAGTCCCTGCCCGCTCACCTGGGCGACCTGGACCGGGCCCCGGGCGGGGCTCCGCGGGGACGCGCCGATGCCCGGGCTCGACTGACGATCGGCCCACGGCGCTGTCCCCGGCGGGGCCCGAGAGACCCACTTCCGGTTCAGGCAAGGGCGGCATCCCGGGCGCGGGGGGCCGGTTCGGGCCCCCGCGCGGCCGTTCCGTGCTGTTGAGTGCCCGTGGGCGGCGCGTTGGTGGCCGTGCGCGCCGGTTTGGTGCCCGGTTGAGCCGATTTGGTGCCCGTTCGCGCCGGATTGGTACGCGTGCGCCGGGCAACATTGGGAATTCTTCGGGTGCATGCTCGCCGGTCGCGCCGGTTCAGTGCGCGTGCAGCGAGCGCGGGTGCCCGTGCGGGCCGGATGATCGCCCGTGCGCGCAGGATCAGTGCGCGTGCGGGGAGCTACATTGGGAATTCTTCGGGTGAAGGGTCGCCGTGCGGCCGGAAATATTGTGGGTGCGCGCCCGTGCAGCCCGGGGGGAGCGGCGGGGGACGGGAGTGTCTGTTTGTCTGTGTATGAGCCGGTTCACTGCCACGCCGGGACCCGGG
>CAZYIV010000003.1:0-43881 GCA_964647615.1 uncultured Gemmatimonadaceae bacterium
CCTGCATCTGCGAGGTGTCGTTCACCACCCGGGCCAGGGTGTCCGCGAACGAGGGCCCGCTCCCGCCGGCCGGGGGGAGCTGCAACTGGCCCACCGCGCGGTCGAGCGGCGTCAGCCGCGGCCCATCGGGACGGATCGGGGCGGTCATCGCTCAGCCCGTGACGTCGAGCCGGAGCCCGCGGGGCGCGTCAGGCTGCATCCCACCCCGCCGCCCGGGGGCGTAGGTCACCTGGCCGAGCTGTGCCAGCTGGTCGAAGTAGGCCCGCTCCTCATCGGTCAGCACCGCGCGGAGCTGGTCCGCCTGCCCGCCGGCGGTGGCCGGCGCCGCCGGGCCGGCCGGCGCGCCCTGCGGCGTGAGGCCGTAGGCCCGGGCCGCGCGGGCGGCCGGGGACATGGGGGAGCAACTGCCGGAGATCTGCATCGCGGGGCTCTCGCTCAGATGTCGATGGCGCGCTTGAGCATCGCCTTCGCCGCCTGGAACACGGTGGCGTTGGCCTCATGGACCCGGCGCGCGATCATCAGGTCCACGATCTCGGTCTGCACGTCCACGTTGGTGCGCTTGACGAACCCGTTGGCGTCGGCGTCCGGGTGCCCGGGATCGTAGTCCTCGCCCCCGTCGCGGGTGTCCTGCACCACGTCCGACACCTTCACCCCGCCACTGCCGTCGCGCTGGAACACCACCACCTGCCGCTTGTACGGCCCGCCGTCGGGCGTGCGCGTGGTCTCCGCGTTGGCGATGTTCTGCGAGATGACGTCGAGGGCCCGGCTCATCGCGCCCATGCCCTCGCCGCTCACCCCGAGCGGCTTGAGCAGCGAACGCACCGGGCGCGGGGGCCAGGGCCCGAAGCCGCCGATCCTAGCCATTGTTCTTGAGCGCGGTGCGGAGCCCCTGGTACGCCTGTGACAGGAGCTTCACGCTCGCGTCGTAGCGCAGCTGGGTGCTCGCCAGATCCACCATCTCCTTCTCGATGTCCACCTTGGGGGCGGCCTGCTGCTGGCCGGCCAGCGCGGCGTCGAAGTCCGCGTTGCCACTCGCCGGGAGGGCGCCCGCCACCCGCGCCGCGATCCCGCGCTGGGTGCGGCTGGAATCGTCCAGGCTCCAGCGGAGCTGGCCGATCCGGGTGGTGGTGCCGAAGAGCGATGAGAACATCCGGGCCTCGATCGGGCAGAAGGGTCCGCCCCGGGGTAAGGCAATCGAGGTGCCGCGCGCGCCGGTGCCGGCCAGTTCGGCCGGACGGGGCAGTGCAAGTTGTTGGGGGATGGAAGGTTGCGGTGGTGCGGCGGGACAGGCCGGAACGCCGAAACTCAACGAGGGACGGCTCGCCGGGCGGCAGAGCCGGCACCCCCATCGGAAGAATCTTCCGGCTAGGAGGTGGCCCCCGCCGTCGGGTCAGGCGCACCCGGGGCCGCACCGAAGATCTCGCCGAGCGCGCGGGCGAAGTGGGCCCGGCTGGTCGGCTTGGGCAGCACCTCGCGGATCCCGGACCCGGCCAGGTCCTCATGGGCGAGCCCGCCGCTGAACCCCGTGGTCAGCAGGATCGGCAGGTCGGGGCGCAGCTGGTGGACGGCCCCGGCCAGCTCGGTTCCCGACATCACCGGCATCGTCAGGTCGGTGATCAGCGCATCGATCCCGGCGGGATCGGTGACGATCGCCGCGAGCGCGTCCTGCGGCAGGGTGAACACCCGTACCCGGTAGCCCAGCCGCTCCAGTTGCCGGCGGCCCAGGGTCGCCAGCGCGGGCTCATCGTCCACGAACACGATCCGCTCCCCGCCACCCGCGGGGGACTCCTCCCGGGTCGCGGCCTCGCTCACCTCGGAGCGGGCCACGGGGAGGAACAGGGAGAACTCGGTGCCCTTGCCGACAGCGCTGTCCACGGTGACGGCCCCCCGATGCGCCTGCACGATGCCGTGCACCACCGACAGTCCGAGCCCGGTCCCGGCGCCCGGCGCCTTGGTGGTGAAGAACGGTTCGAAGATCCGCGAGACCACGTCGGCCGGCATGCCGCGGCCGCTGTCCCGTACCAGCAGCTGCACGTACCCCCCCTCGGCCAGGCCCGCCGGGAGCCGCCCGCCGTTCACCGGCGCCAGGCGGAACTCGAGCACGCCCCCGCCCGGCGTCATGGCGTGCAGGGCGTTGGTGCCGAGGTTCATCAGGACCTGGAGCATCTGGGACGCATCGGCGAACACCGGCGGGCACCCCCGGGCCACCTGGGTGCGCAGCTCGATCGAGGCCGGGAGTGTCGCCTTGAGCAGGGCCGTGGCCTCTCCGATCACCCGGGCCAGGTCGAGCGCCTCGCGGGACGGCTCCTGCTGCCGGGAGAAGGCCAGGATCGAGTGCACCAGGTCGCGGGCCCGGAGCCCGGCCTGGTGGATCTGCCCCAGGCTGGTCCGGGCGGGATGCTCGTCGGGCAGGTCCTCCCCCGCCAGCTCCGCGTTGCCCAGGATGGCGCCGAGGATGTTGTTGAAGTCGTGCGCGATGCCGCCGGCCAGGGTGCCGATCGCCTCCATCTTCTGCGACTGGCGCAGCTGCTCCTCCAGGAGCTGCCGCGCCGCCTGGGCCTGGCGCCGTTCCGAGAGGTCCCGCAGCGCGACCGTCACCATCATTTCCCCGCCGATCTCGGTGCGGACCAGCGAGGTCTCCAGCGGGAACTCCTCCCCCGTGGCCCGGAGGCCGATCACGCCCTGCACGCGCGGCATCCCCGGCAGTTCGCCGTCCCGGAACTGCGCCATCTGGCCCGGGTGCTGCGCCCGGTAGCGCTCCGGCAGGAAGCGGTCGAGCGTGCCACCAAGCACCTCCGCGGCGGGGCATTCGAACATCCGCTCCGCCGCGGCATTGAACAGCACCACGCGATGCCGGCCGTCCACCATGAGGATGGCATCCTGGGCGCTGTTCACCACGCTCCCCAGCCGGGCCCGCTCCATCGCGGCGGCGAGGGCCGCCTCGCGCTCGACGGTTGTGTCCCGCACCACCCCCAGCAACCGCGGCGGCCGCCCGCGCTCGATCAGCCGCTCGCCCCGCCCTTCCATCCACCGGACGGTGCCGTCGGGGCGGACCACCCGGAAGGCCAGCGCGAGGATGACCCCCGTCTCGAGGGTCTGCCGCATCGCCGCGGCCAGCAGCCCGTAGTCCTCGCGGTGCACCCGGCGGCCCCACGTGGTCCAGCGCGGCGGCGCATCCGCGGGCACGCCCCACAGCGCGTGCATCATCGCATCGCACTCCAGATGTCGGGCCTCCGGATCCCACTCGAAGGTGCCGAGCTCGCCGGCGGTCACCGCCAGGCGCAGGCGGCTGGCGCCCGCCCGCCCCGCGTCCTCCGCGGTCCGCCGCTCCGCCAGCAGCGCACCCTCGACCAGGCCGAGCACCGCGGCGGACGAGAGGAAGATCTCCAGCAGCGGCAGCTCGTCGGCGCTGGCGGTGATCTCGAGCGGCCCCCGCCCCAGCGCGGTGCCGATCGTCGCCACGGTGGCCAGGAGCAGCACCTGCACCGCCGCGCCGAATCTCTCGAAGCGAGCCGCGGCCCACACCAAGGGCAGGAGGGTGGGAAAGACCAGCACATGGTGGCGTGCGGAGAGGAACACCGTGCCCGCGAGCCCGACGGTCGTGAGGGAGAGGAGGAGGAACTCGCGCCGGCTGGTGTGCAGTTCGGGGGGGCGATGCGGGGCCAGCAGCAGGGGAGGCACCAGGACCAGCAGCGCAGTGAGCACCGCGGCCCAGGTGCCGGACGGGCTCAGGGCGGCGAGGCCGGGGCGCCAGGCATGGAGTGCGCGTGTGAGCACCGCGAGCAGCACCGATACCACCGCGGCCACCACGACGGCGACCGCCAGGAAGCGCACCACGTCCCCGCGGGTGGCGAAGGGAACTGCCCCTCGGGCCCAGGGCCAGCGGCGCTGGCGCGACCCGCGCGGCGGCGACATCGGCGCGCCGGGCGGTGCCTAGTCCTGGACGGCGGCGGGCTCTTCCCGCCGGCTGTTCAGCTTGTTGCGGAGGGTCCGCTCCGAGATGCCGAGCAGTTTGGCGGCCCGGGTCCGGTTGCCCGCCGTGGCCACGAGTGCCCGCTGGATCGCCTGGCGTTCCAGCTCATCCAGGTTGAAGGGGTCGAGGGCCTCGGTGGGAGCGGGTGCCGGGACCGCTCCGGCAGCGGCGGCGGTGGCGGGCGCGGTGAGGCCCGGCGGCGGAAGCGCCGCGGGCCGGAGCGAAATGTCCAGCGTGCCCTGGAACACCTCGGGCCGGATCACCCCCCCGCGGGAGAGGATCACCGCCCGTTCCACGGCGTTGGCCAGCTCGCGTACGTTGCCGGGCCAGGGGTGCCGCATCAGCAGGTCGATGGACTCGGGCGCGACGGCATTCACCGCCACCCCGATCTCGTCCGCCGCCCGGCGGGCGAAATGCTGCACCAGCACCGGGATGTCCTCCCGCCGCTCGCGCAGCGGCGGGGTCTTGATGGGCACCACGTTGAGCCGGTAGAACAGGTCGGTCCGGAACCGGCCCGCCTCGGCCTCGGCCCGAAGGTCGCGGTTGGTGGTCGCCACCAGCCGGACATCCACCCGGATGGCCTGGTGCCCACCGACCCGCTCGAACTCATGCTCCTGGATCACCCGCAGCAGCTTGGCCTGCAGGTCGAGCCGCATCTCCGAGATCTCGTCCAGCAGCAGGGTCCCGCCATGGGCCCGCTCGAAGGCGCCCGCGGAGCGGGTGGTCGCGCCGGTGAAGGCCCCCTTCTCGTGGCCGAACAGCGCGCTCTCGATGAGGCCGTCGGGCATCGCCGCGCAGTTGATGGCGATGAACGGCCCCTCGTGCCGCGGGCTCTGGTCGTGGATCGCCCGGGCGAACAGCTCCTTGCCGGTCCCCGACTCGCCCTCCAGCAGCACCGTCGCCTTGGTGGGCGCCACCGTCGCGATGGTCTCCATCACCCGGCGGAAGCCGCCGCTCTCCCCCACCAGCGCGCGGGTGGAGCGGAAGCGGTTGATCTCGCGGCGGAACTGCTCGTTCTCCCGGCGCAGCCGCACCACCTCGAGCGCCTGGGTCACGGCGATCTCGAGGGTCTCCGGCCGGATCGGCTTGGTGAGGTAGTCGATCGCCCCGGACTTAATGGAAATGACCGCGTGCTCGATACTGGAGTACCCGGTCATGATGATCACCGGGATCTGGTAGCCTTCCTTCTCGAGGAGGCCCAGCAGGTCGAGCCCGGTTGCCTTGGGCATCCGGTAGTCGGCGATGATCAGTTCGACGGGGGTGCGGGCGACGGTCTTGAGCGCGTCCTCGACGCTGCTGGCGAGGAGCGGCCGGTGCCCGATGCGGGTGAGGTGGTGTTCCAGGACGACGCCGGTGGCCGGCTCGTCATCAACGCAGAGAATGGTAGCCATACCCCCAGCGGGACTCCCGGAGTGCAGTCAAGACAGACGACGCCCACTGGGGACCGGGGGAGAGGCTGGGGGTGTCCCTCCTGCCAGTCCGGAGCGCCTTTGGCCTAAAGCTTTCATAGAATGTAGCCGATACGGAAAATATTGCCACCCTCGGCCGCAGGCACGGGAATGCGCATTACGAACGGACTCCTCCAGCAGCGGGTGCTGCGCGACATCCAGGGCAACCTGTCCCGGATGGCCGCCGCCCAGACCCAAGTCTCCACCGGCAAACGCTTTGAGACACTGAGTGAGGACCCCCTCGCCGGGGTCCAGGTGATGGCCGCCGACGGCGGGCTCCGCGCCATCGAGCAGTACCGGCGCAACTCCACCGCCGCCCGTACCCGGACAGACACCGAAGAGGCGGTCCTCGGCCAGCTGACGGATCTGCTCTCCCGGGCCAAGGAACTGGCCATCCAGGAGGGCACCGCCACCAGCACCCCGCAGACCCGGGCCACCGTGAAGGCGGAGGTGGACCAGATCCTCGGGCAGGTGGTGGCGCTGGGGAACACCCAGGTGGGGAACGAGTACCTGTTCGCCGGGCACTCGGTGGCCACCACCCCGTTCGACCAGACCGGCGCCTACTTCGGCGACAACGGCCAGCGGCTTGCCGAGATCGGCCAGGGCTACACCATGACGGCCAATCACAACGGCGCCGAGGTCTTCGTGAACAGCGGCGTGATCGGCGCGCTGCAGCAGCTCAGCACCGAGCTGGGGAGCGGCTCCCCGTCCACCATCGGGCCGGTGGCCGGCAGCATCGACACCGCCTTCGACAACGTCCAGGCCCTCCTCGCGGTGAATGGATCGCGGGTCCGGCAGATCGACAACGCCATGCAGAACTCCGACGCGCTCGAGACCACTCACACCCAGCGGAAGACCGACGCGCAGGCGATCGACGTCGCCGAGGCGACCACCCGCTTCGTGAGCACCCAGAGCACGCTGCAGGCGGCGCTGCTGTCGACTTCGAAAATGCTCAACACCAGCCTCGTGGACTACCTGCGGTGATGACACCGCTCACCCCGGCGGCCGCGGGGGAGACCATCTTCGTCGCCTCGCGCCTGTTCGGCCCGCTCACCGTGCCGCGCGACGACCTGCTCACCATGCCCGAGGGGATGCTCGGCTTCGCCGGCGAGCGCCACTTCGTGCTGCTCCCCGCCGCGCCCGAGGGCGTCTTCTGGTTGCAGAGCGTGGACGACGGCAGCCTGATCTTCCTGCTGGTGGATCCGTTCAAGTTCTTCCCCGGCTACGAGGCCAACGTCCCCGAGCTGCCGGACACCACCGCGGAGAGCGACGTCGCCGTGATGGCCATCGTGACCCTGCCCCGGCGGCCGGACGAGGAGTGCACCTGCAACCTCCAGGCACCGGTGGTGGTGCACCTCCCCTCCAGGGCGGCGCAGCAGGTCGTGCTGGCGGACCCGCGCTACCACACCCGCCACCCCATCGCGCTCCGGGACCAGCTGCGGTGACCGCGACCGGCGTCCAGCCGACCGGGGCCCCGGCGGTCCCGGCGGAGGGCCCGCTGCCCGACGCGGTGGTGCTGGACTGGCCGGTCGGCACCGCCACCGGCTGGCAGGTGTTCGGCCTCAACCTGGCGCTGGAGCTGGTGCGCGACGCGCGGGTGATGCCGCTGCTCCTGGAAGCCACCGACCCCACTCAGCTCGACCCGATCCAGCGCCGTGTCCTCGCGGTGCCGCTGGCCCAGCAGCCCGCGCTCCGCAGCATGGTCACCACCGCCGGCACCGCCGGGATCACCACCGACTACCCGGTCCTGCGCGCCCTGGGCAACGGCTTCCTTGGCGGCGAGGCCACCCGCCGGCTGCACAGCGCCACCAACGTGGGCGTGATCTTCTTCGAGGACACCGCGCTCGACGCGGCGGCCCGGGACCGGGCCTGGGGGTTCGAGCGGATCGTGGCCGGCTCCGTCTGGAACGGCGAGGTGCTCACCGCCCTCGGGCTGGACACGGTGCGCGTGGTCCCGCAGGGCATCGACCCGGCGATCTTCCATCCCGCGCCCCGCGCGGGGCGGCTGGGCGACCGGTTCGTGGTGTTCTCCGGGGGCAAGCTCGAGTACCGCAAGGGGCAGGACCTGGTCATCGCCGCCTTCCGGGCCTTCCACCAGCGCCACCCCGATGCCCTGCTGCTCACCGCGTGGCACAACGCCTGGCCGCGCACGATGCTCGGGCTCGAGACCGCCGGGCATGTGCACGGGCTGCCGTCCGTGGATGCCCAGGGCCGGCTGGCGCTGGGGGCGTGGCTGCTCGCCAATGGCCTGCCCGACGGTTCGTTCCTCGACCTCGGGGTGCTGCCCAACCACCGGATGGCCGCCGCGGTCCGGGAGGCCGACGTGGCCCTCTTTCCCAACCGCTGTGAGGGCGGCACCAACCTGGTGGCGATGGAGGCGATGGCCTGCGGCGTGCCCGCAATCGTCGCCGCCAACACCGGCCAGCTCGACCTGCTGGCCGAGCCCGGCGCGGCGATCGCGCTGGAGCGGCAGGGACCGGCGGCCGGCAGCTGCCCGTTCTACCGCGGGCGCGAGGGCTGGGGCGAGAGCGCCATCGAGGAAATCGTGGAACGGCTGGAGGAGGCGTACGCCGACCGCGACCGGCTGGCCGCCGTGGGGCTGGCGGGCGCCGAGTTCCTGCACCGGGAGTGGACCTGGCGCCAGCGCGCCGGCGAACTGCTCGAGGCCCTGCCCCGCTAGTCCCCGTGGCCCGGCACCGCCGTGGCCACCTGCAGCAGGTCTTCCTGCACCGCCACCCACTCGGCGCCATGCGCCCGGGGAAAGACCCGGGCCGTCGGATACCACCCGGAACGCTGGCCGTCGCCGCCGATGGACCAGTCCGGCTCCGGACCCGCCACCGCCCACAGCGGCACGCCCAGCCCGCCCGCGAGGTGGGAGGTCACCGCGTCGGCGCTGATGACGAGGTCCAGCTGGTCGAGCAGCGGCGCCAGGTCGGCGCTGTCGCGCACCATCGGGGCTAGCCGTTGCAGCGACGCGGCCGGCGGCGCGGCCTCGCCCAGCGGCAACGGGGCGTCGTCGAGGAGGTACCAGGTCACGCCTGTGGTCTCCAGCAGCTGCGCCAGCACCACCGGCGAGAGCCGCCCGTCGTGCCCGTCGGTCCCGACCGCCAGGCCGACGCGGATCCCGGCGCCCGCCGGGACCAGCGGCACCCGGGAGGACCAGATGCGGGTCGGCAGGTAGGGCACCGGCTCGGCCGGATCGGCTGCGGCGTCGGGGAGGTAGTGCGGCAGCTCCTCGAGTGGAATGTGGGTGTCGAACGGGGGCAGCGGGTCACCCGCCGCGACGGCCTGCGCCACACACGGCATCGCCTCGAGCAGCCGGCGATGCGCGCCCGGACACTCGAGCAGCACCCGCGCGCCCTGCTCCGCCAGCCGCGGCAGGAACCGCGCGAACTGGAGCGCCTCCGCCGGCGTGCCCTCGGCGTGGACCAGGATGGTGCGGCCAGCGAGGGTCGCGCCATCCCACTGCGCCACGGTGAATGGTCGGGCCTGCCGGCCCGCGCCGGGGAGCTGCCAGCGCCAGGCGTAGTCCTCCCACCCCCCGACGTAGTCGCCCAGCGCCAGCCGGGCCAGGCCCCGCTCGTAGTGGGCCGTCGCCAGCGCGGGCTCGCGGGCGAGCGCCTCGTCGTAGGCGCGGATGGCCTCGACGTGGAACCCCTCGGCCCGGAGGGCATCGCCCAGCTCGGCCCAGGCCTCGGCCGGTGCCGGGTCGAGGGTCAGGGCGCGCCGGCAGGTCGCCACCGCCTCGGAGCCCCGCTCCAGGCGGCGCAACACCCGGCTCATCCGCCGGTACGCGGCGGGATGGTCGGGGCGGAAGGTGAGCGAGGCCCGGCAGCTGGCCAGCGCCTCCACCGGCCGGCCCAGTTCGTCGAGCAGCGCGGCGACGTTGAGGTGCGCCTCGGCAAAGTCGGGACGGAAGGCGAGCGCCTGGCGATACGCGGCGAGCGCCTGGTCCAGGTAGCCCAGCGCCTGCCGCACCCGGCCCATGGCGTTGTGGGCCTCGGGCGATTCGGGCGCGAGCGAGAACGCCGCCTGCAGCACCGTGGCGGCCTCGTCGAAGGCGCCGGCGTCGGCCAGCGCCACCCCCAGCTGGCAGGTGGCGCCCGGGAGCAGCGGGTCGAGGGCCACCGCGCGGCGGAGCATCTCGACCGCTTCGGGGAGCCGGCCAGCCTGGCGCAGGGCCACGCCGAGCGCCTCCTGGGTGACCGCGTCGTCGGGCGCCATCAGGGAGGCGAGCTCCAGCGCGGCGAGCGCCTCCGCGTGATCGCCGGCGCGAGCCAGTGCCCGGCCCAGGGCCAGCTGCGCCTCGGCGTAGTCGGCGCGCCGGGTCAGCGCCTCGCGGTAGGCGCGCACCGCCTCATCCGGCCGGCTCAGCGCCAGCAGGGCGTGCCCCAGCTGGCACCACGCCACCGGCCCCGCCGGCAGCAGGGTGATCGCCTGACGGTGTGCGGCGAGCGCCTCGTCGGGCCGGCCGAGGGCGTGCAGCACCATGCCCCGCTCGACATGGGCGTTGACCAGTCGGGGAAAGCGGGCAAGCGCGCGGTCGAGCAGCTCCAGCGCCTCCACCAGCCGGCCGGCGCGGCGGGCCACCATGCCCGCCAGCTGCAGCGACTCGGGCAGCTCCGGCGCCAGCTGCAGGGCATGCAGCACCAGCGCCTGCGCCTCGGGCAGCCGGCCGGCCTCGAGGTAGTCCGCGGCGCCCTGCTGCAGCGCGGCGATCTCCTCCAGCGTCGGCCGGCCGCCCGGGGCGGCCGGGACCTGGCCCAGCGTCAGCGCGGTTCCCTCCGCGGGCCGGGTCATGCCGGGATCGGCTGGGTGGTGAACAGCACGTTGTAGACCCACGGGGAGGCGTAGTCCTCCTCCGGCGGGAAGGGCGTGAGCCACGGGGCGTCGGGGAGCAGCCGGTAGCAGGTGTAGCCGCAGGCGGCCATGAAGGCGCGGAGCGTCCGGCCCGAGGCGCCCATCTGGTTCAGCCCGAACTCGTTGATCTCGCAGATGACATGGGGCACCTCGCGGGCGAGCAGGAACAGCATCCCGCCCTTCAGGATCCGGTACTCGGACCCTTCGGCGTCGATCTTCACCAGCCGCACCCGCTGGCCCACCGTCGGGTCGAGCAGTTCCGCCAGGGTGCCGACCGGCACCAGCCGGGTCTCCGGCCGCGCGCGGCTGCGGTCGTTGGTGGGGAACTCGCCCACGTTCCACAGCGCGTGGCCCCCGGCGTTGTCGGCATTGACGTGCAGCCGCGCCTCGCCGGCGATCTCCCCGAGCGCCCGTTCCAGCACGATCACGTTGCCCGCCCGGTTGCGCTCCAGGTGGCCCCGGAGCCGCCCGGCGTTGGCGGCCTCGGGCTCGTAGGTGAAGACCTGGCCCGCCGGCCCCACCACCTGCGAGGCGAGCAGCGAGAAGTACCCGACGTGCCCGCCGACATCGATCATGGTGTCGCCCGGCTGCAGCACGTTGGTGAGGAAGTAGGAGACGTCCGGCTCGTAGAAGTGGCCGGCCGCGAGTTCGGAGGCCATGAGGGCCTGGCTGGGCTCGCGGGTGTCGAGCTCGAGCTCGATCCGGCAGGTGCGCTCGCCCACCGGGAAGCTCAGGTTCACCTCCTGCCGCGGATCGGCGGCCAGCGCCGGCGGCGGCGCCGCCGCGGGCCGACCCATCCGCTCGGCCCGGCGGGCAAGGAAGCCCCAGTACACGTCGGGCCCCGCGGGCACCTGCAGGTCGATCCGGGTCGCGTCCAGCAGCTCGAAGCCCGCCCGCTGCATGAGGTTCACCCAGGCCGACTGGCCCAGCACGCTGTAGTGATTGGGGTTGGTCTCGTGATGACAGGCGGTCTCCGGCGCGGGCACTTCCACGTAGAGCCAGCCGCCCGGCACCAGCGCGCGGTGGAATCCCGCGAGGGTGAAGTACGGCGCGACGCTGTGCTCCAGCGCGTGCCGGCACCAGATCAGGTCGAAGCTCGCGTCCTCGAATTCGAGGAACGACTGATCCATCTCCAGCACCTCATGGCCGCCGGCGGCACAGGCCGCCAGGTCCTCGGCCCCGATGGTGATGCCGGTGGCATGGTGCCCCGCCGCGCGGAACAGATCCAGCGCCAGGCCCTGGCCGCACCCCACGTCGAGGATCCGGGCGCCGGCCGGCAGGGTCACGCTGCCCTGCAGCCGTTCCCACATCTGCCGGGTGAGGTCGGTGTGGAGCGGCGAGGGCGGCTCGGGATACACGTCCTCGCGCAGCCGGTCGAGGAACGCCTCGAAGCGGGAGGCCCGGTCGGTGGTCGCCAGGGAAGCAGTCGTCGTCATGTCGGGAGGTCCTCGAGGGCGGCCCCCGCGGCCGCCACCACCGGCGCCCAGGCCCCGCGGGCGGGCTGCCGGAAGAGGCGCGCGGTGGGATACCAGGGGCTGTCGTCACGGTCGAGCAGGTAGCGCCAGCAGGCGGTGTGGGCGAGCAGGATCCAGAGCGGGCGGCCCAGCGCGCCCGCGAGATGCGCCACCGAAGTGTCCACGGTGAGCACCAGGTCGAGCTGCTGCATCACCTGCGCGGTGGCGGAGAAGTCGATGAGCCGCGGGGCGAGGTCGGTGACCCCGTGGCCGGCGAGCAGGGCGGCCTCGGCGGGCCCGGCCCCCACCTGCAGCGAGTACCAGTCGATCCCCCCGCGCGCGAGCAGCGGGGTCAGTGCATCCAGCGGGATCGAGCGGAAGCGGTTGTTGGTCTGCGCCGGCGAGCCACCCCACGCGAATCCGATGCGCGTCCGCCCGGTGACGGGCAGGGTGAGGCCCGAGGTCACCGGCGGTGCCGCCAGGTAGGGGATCTCGGCCGGGATGGTCTCGAGCGTCGTGCCGCACAGGTGGGGCAGGCTCATCAGCGCCACCTTGTAATCCGCCGTCACGGTCGAGGCGTCGTCGCCGACGAACTCGGCCACACCGGCCAGCGACCCGAGCAAGGCGCGGAGCGGGGCCTGGACCTGCAGCAGGACCCGGGCCCCCTGCGCCGCGAGTCGCGGGATGTAGCGGCAGAAGTGGATCGTGTCGCCGAAGCCCTGCTCCCAGTAGACCAGCAAGGTGCGGCCGGCGAGCGGCCCTCCGGTCCAGTCCGGCAGCGCGGCGGGCGCGGGCCGGAGCCTTCGCCGCACCGCGCGGAAGCGCCACTCGAACTCGCGCCAGCCCTCCTCGTACTGGCCGGTGCGCAGCAGCGGCAGCGCCAGGTTCCAGTGGGCCTCGGCCCAGTCCGGCGCACGCACGAGCGCCTCGCGGCAGGCGGCGATGGCCGCGGCGTGCTGCCCCAGCTCCGAGAGGGCACGGCCCAGCGTGGCCAGCGCCCCGGGCGTGCCGGGCGCGACCGCCAGCGCCTCCCGCGCCGCCGGCACCGCCTCCTCGTAGCGGCCGAGGTCGGCGAGCGCCACCGCGCGGTTGGTGCGCGGCTCCACCGCGCCGGGGGCGGCGGCGATCGCGCGCTCGAACCAGTCGAGCGCCTCCGCCGCCTCTCCGAGGTCGAGCTGCACCGCACCCAGGTTGGAGAGTGCGATCACCTGCCCCGGGTCCGCGGCCACGGCGCGCTCCAGCAGCGCCCGCGCTTCGGCGTGCCGGTCGAGCGCGCGCAGCGCGGCGCCGCGGTTGGCCAGGCTGAGCGCGGTGCCGGGGCGCAGCCGGTCGGCCGCCTCGAAGCGGGCCAGCGCCTCCGCGGCATCGCCGCGCCGCAGCGCCAGCACGCCGAGCCCGGTGAGCGCCTCGGCATCTCCGGGCGCGAGGGTGGCAGCCTGCCCGTAGGCCTGGGCGGCGCCCGCGAGGTTCCCCAGGTCCGTCCGCACCGTGCCAAGCAGCGTCCACCCTTCCGCCTGCCCCGGCACGGCGTGCACCAGGGCCAGCAGTTCCGCTTCCGCGTCGGCCAGCCGCCCCGCCACGCAAAGCGTGCGGGCCAGCGCCAGCCGGGAGGCGTGCTGCTCGGGGCGCCGGACCAGTGCCTCGCGGTAGCTCGCGACGGCCTCGTCCAGCGCGCCGCTCAGGCCGAGGGCGTTGCCGAGATTGTGGAGGATTTCCGGATCGCCGGGCATGCCGGCGAGCGCCGCGCGGTGGCGGGCGGCGGCGGCAGCGTGGTCACCGCGGGCGGCCAGGGTGTTGCCCAGCGTGGACTGCGCGGCGGGAAACTCGGGCCGCCGCTTGAGGGCCCGACGGATCCATCGCTCGGCGCCGGCGTGGTCACCGCGGTGATAGGCCGCCATGCCCAGCAAGTGCAGGGCGTCGGGCTGCCGCGGATCGTCCTTCAGGGCGCTGTGATAGTGGCGCTCGGCCTCGGCGAGCCGCCCGGCGCGATGCAGGGCGACGCCTTGCTCGAGGTGGCGCGTGATGCGCTGGTGACGGGACCCGGTGGCGGCAGAAGACGGCATGCGGGGCGGCAAGGGCAAGCCACGTACCGCGGCGCGCCGGCGTGGGGCGATGCCATAACACGTTGTTGACACGGCACTTGCATGGATTCCGGGCACGGCGCGCCGCCCGTGCACCCGGTATGAATTGCCGCCCCGGGGGTCGGGACCCGGCGGAAACCGCCCATCCGGGCTCAAGTCCGGGGCGGTCCCGCCGATACGTGGAGGCAGACGGTCACTGAGGACCGTTCATCCGCAGGACCGGAGCAGGGACGCCCCGGAATGCAGCACGATCAGGAGAAGTGGCTTTATGAAGATCCAGACCAACATCGCGGCCAACAACGCCTACCGGAACCTCGCCACCACCTCGATGAGCCTGCAGAAGAGCATCGAGAAGCTGTCCAGCGGTTTCCGGATCAATCGTTCGGCCGACGATGCCGCCGGGCTCGCCATCGCGAACAAGCTCCGCAGCGACATCCGTTCGCTGCAGGCTGCCCAGCGGAACGCCGCGCAGGCGACCAGCATGCTGCAGATCGCCGATGGGTCCATCAACACCATCAGCGGCATGCTCGACCGGCTCAAGGAGCTGGCCACCCAGGCCAACTCGGCGAGCATCGGCTCCGAGGCCCCGAAGCTCTCGGCGGAGTACCAGAAGATCACGCAGGAAATCGACCGGATCGTGGCGACCACGCAGTACCAGGGCGCCAGCCTGATCAACGGCACCTTCGGCGCGACCGTGGACACCGCCTCGACGGCCCTGGCCGCCACGGGCGTGAACAAGGTCAACCTGAACGGCGCGGTGGCGGGTTCCTACACCATCGCGGCGGCGGCGACCGCGGCCACGCTGAGCGCGGCCACCGGCAGCCAGATCATCACCGGCGTCTCCACTTCGGCCTTCGGCTCGGCGAGCTTCGACAAGTTCGGCATCACCGTGAACGGCGGCTCGAGCTGGGTCGGCGCGGCCGGCCTCAACGGCACCAACGTGACCGTCGGCGCGACCACCCAGGCGGACTTCATGGTGTCGTCCAGCGGCTCGTACGGCGCCGGCGGCAACGACCTGGTGTCGGTGTCGGCCTCCAGCCTCAACCTGTCGGTCTCGGCCCTCGGCCTGACCACGGGCGGCGCGGTGCTCGACAGCCAGAGCGGCGCGGCGGCGGAGCTGACCAAGATCGACACCGCGATCACCCTGGTGAACACCGCCATCGGTGACCTGGGCGCGGCGCTCAACCGGTTCGACTACTCGTCCACGAACATCAGCTCGGTGATCCAGAACTTCACCGCGGCCGAGTCGACGATCCGCGATGCCGACATGGCGCAGGAGATGACGGTCTTCACCAAGAACCAGATCCTGCAGCAGGCCGGTACGGCGATGCTGGCGCAGGCCAACCAGGCGCCGCAGTCGATCCTCAAGCTGCTCCAGTAGTCCGGAGCCGGCTTCAGGTGACCTGAACGACGACCCCCGGAGGCCACCCGGCCCCCGGGGGCTCGTCGTGAAACCACAGACGGACGCATCAACCAGGGACGGCCGCCATGACCACATCGACCAGCTCGGTTTCCGGGCTCATCACCGGGATCGACTACCGCTCGCTGGTGGACCAGATCATCACCAACGAGGGGCAGGGCGCCGTCCGGCTGCGCGACCAGGAAAAGAAGCTGCAGGACCAGGCCACCGCCTACGCCACCTACAAGGAGCTGGTCACGGCGCTGCAGGCCGCGGCCGCCTCGCTGGCGGACGGCTCGGCCTTCGACTCGGTCTCCGCCACCACCGCGGCCCTCTCCGGCACCCGGGCCGTGGTCTCGGCCACCGGCAGCGCGACCGCCGCCGCGGGGACCTACCGGGTGAGCGTGGACCACCTCGCCACCGCCCAGAAGCTGGGCACCGGCTGGGCCGCCGACACCACCAGTGCGCTGGGGCTCTCCGCCGGCAGCTTCACGATCAACGGATCCACCGTGACGGTGGACGCCAACGACACCCTGACCAGCCTGCGCGACAAGCTCAACGCGGTCAACGCCGGCGCCAACGCCAGCAAGGTGAACGCGTCGATCCTGCAGGTGGACAGCACCCACTACCGGCTGGTGCTCACCAGCGAGACCACCGGCGCGGCCGGGATCAGCCTCGCGGACACCAGCGGCACCAACCTGCAGACCCTCGGCCTGCTGACCAGCGGCGGCGGCCTCACCGCCACCGCGGAGCTGGTCCAGGGCTCCGACGCCTCGTTCTCGGTGGACGGCATCGCGATGACGCGGGCCTCCAACACCGTCACCGACGCGATCCAGGGGGTGACGCTCAACCTCACCGCCGAGGAGAGCGGCGCCGTCACCAGCGTGACGATCGAGCGCTCGTTCGACAACGCCCAGAAGTCGGCCCAGGCGTTCGTGGATGCCTGGAACAAGCTGGCCGACTACGTGAAGACCCAGCAGACGCCGCCCAAGGAGGGGGCCACCGCGCCCATCCTCTACAACGAGACCCTGCTGCGCACCGTGCAGGGGACGCTCACCCGCATCCTGCTGAGCCCCGTGGCGGGGGCCCCCGCGGACCTCGCGACCGCCGGCCTGGCCGGCATCAGCATCGGGCAGGACGGGAAGCTCAGCCTCAACGCGACCAAGTTCGAGGCCGCCTTCAAGGGGCGGATCAACGACCTGCGGCAGCTGTTCAGCCTGATCGGCAGCACCACCGACTCGCAGGTGAGCTACGTCAGCGCCGGCAGCAAGACGGTGCCCGGCACTTACGCCGTGGACATCACCCAGGCCGCGACCCGGGCGACGCTGCTCGGCACCGGCTTCAGCGGCACCTACGCCGACGACGGCACCGCCGACACCCTGACCGTCACCGAGGCGGGGAGCGGGGCGTCGGTGAGCGTGCAGCTCAGCAACGGCATGACCACCGCCGACATCGCGGCGGCGCTCACCTCGGCCTTCGGCACCGCGGTGAAGCAGGAGGTGACCTCCGGCACCGTGCTCTACGGCGACCCGGCGGGCACCACCCCGATGACCGCGGTCACCAGGTTCAGCGAGCTCACCGCCGCCGGCGGCGCCAGCCTGAACGTGGCCGACGGCGAGACCATCTCCTACAGCGGCAAGCGGGGCGACGGCAGCACCTTCGCCGGCAGCTTCAGCATCACCAGCGCCAGCGCCCTCACCGTGGGGGACCTCGTCTCGCAGCTGCAGTCGGCCTACGGCAGCAGCGCCTCGGTGGCGGTGAACAACGGCCAGATCGTGGCGACCGACGGGCAGGGCCGGGTGTCACAGCTCGACCTCACGCTCACCGCCAACAACGAGGGCGGCGGGTCGCTCGACTTCGGCACCAGCAGCGTCACCACCACCGGACGGCCGACGCTGGCGATCGCGGCGACCGACGTGGGCGGCCAGCTGCAGCTCAACGCCACCGACTACGGCAGCGTCCCCGGCTTCACCGTGGCGTACACCGCCGGCGGAGCCGACGGCACCGGGCAGCTCGGGCTGGCGGCGGGGACCTACACCGGCACCGACGTGCAGGGGACCATCGGCGGCTACGCCGCGACCGGCTCGGGCCGGACCCTGGTGGGCGCCGACGGCACCGCGATCGAGGGGCTCAGCCTCGCGATCAGCGCCAGTGCCCCCGGCACCCTGGGCTCGGTGACGGTGAGCCTCGGCTCCGGCGCCGAGCTCAAGCGCTCGCTCGACCTGTGGCTCGAGGCCAACTCCGGCACCATCGACACCAAGGTCGCCGCGCTCAACGACGGGGCGAAGGGGCTCGAGGACCACGCCCTGCACATCGACGACCGCCTCGCCCGGCGCCGCGAGACCCTGCTCAAGCAGTTCGCGGCGATGGAGGTCGCGATCGCCCGGCTGCAGCAGAGCTCGAGCAGCGTCACCGCGATGCTGCAGTCCTTCACCTCGCAGTCGACCAAGTGATGCCCGCCGACGACCGGCTCCCGGTGGTGCTCGACGCGGTCCTGGACCTGGCCCGCACCGCCACCCCGGGCGCGCTCGAGGCGGCGCTGGCGGAGGCGCGCGGGCTGGTCTGCGACGCCCGCGAGGCCCGTGACCCCGCGATGCTCCGCCGGATGCAGGCGGCGCTCACCGCCGCGGTGGGCCGCCTGGAGCGGGAGCAGCAGCAGGTGGCCCGCGAGCTCGGGGCGCTCCAGCGCGAGAGCCTGCGCCACCCGGTGTACCGCTCGCTGCACCGGCCCCGCCCCGCCGTGGACTGGCGCGCCTAGGGGGCCGGTTCGGCTACAGCAATCGGGGCCGATGCCGATACTCGAGGGGAGCCGCAGCGGTCCCAGCCCTGCCCGACCCGAGGAGCGTTCCCCGTGAGTTACCCCGGCGTCATCCGCTACCAGCAGAACGACGTCTTCTCCATGTCGCCCGCCCGGCGGCTGGTGTTCCTGTATGGCCAGATCGTCGCCAGCCTGCGGCAGGCGGCGCGCTTCATCGAGCGGGGCGAGATCGAGTCGCGCTCGCGGGCCCTGACCCGTGCGCGGGAGCTCGTGGGCGAGCTGCTCTGCACCCTCGACTTCCAGGCCGGCGGCGAGATCGCCAGCAACCTCGCGAGCCTCTACCTCTGGATGATGGACGAGACCCTCGAGGTGGACCGCCGCCCCGACCCGAAGCGGCTGGAACGGCTCACCGGCATGGTGGCCGAGCTGCACTCGGCCTGGGAGCAGGCGGCGGCGATGGTGGCCGAGGAGCATCCCGCGGCGGCGGTTGGCGAGTAGCCCGCCCCGCCGATGGCGCGGTAAAGCATTTCATCCCACCACGTTACATTTGTACCCACGGTCCGGCTCGATCCCCGCCGGCGCTGCCTTCCACCCGGACAATTCTTCCCCTCAAGTCTTGCCGCCCCCGGACGATACTGTCCCGGAGAGGGGCAGAACTGCCCGGGAGGAGCACATGTCGGTACAGGCCATTCAGTCGGCAGCGGTGGAGCGGGCAGCGCCCGCGGCGCCCGCGGGTCATCTACCCGCGCTGGCGGCCCGACCGCACGAAGCGACCCCGGTCCGTCAGGGCACGGGGCAGGACCAGGTCGAGGTCTCGGACGAAGCGCGGCGGCTCTCCGCCCTGCCCGGCCAGGAGCCGGGGAGCGGATTGCAGCTGGACCCGCGGAAGCTCCGCGAGCTGGCCGGCGTCCCGGCCCCGAACCAGCCGGCCAAGCGGCACGACAACGACTAGCCGGCCCCCCGCCGGCGCGGCCGCGGCCCTCAAGTCGGGGACCGGGATGCCGACATTGATAGCAGAGCGAGGAATCACATGGCGATTGATCCCACGAAGGCGAGCGGCGCGCAGACCCCGTTGACGGGGCCCCGGCTCGACCAGGCCGCCGGCAACCAGGCGGCCCGGCAGACCGGCGCGGTGCGCGGTGACGGGGCGGCCCCGGCGCGGGAGCGCCCGGAGGGCGCCGACCAGGTCGAGCTGTCCGAGGCGGCGCGCAACTCGCGCCCGGCGGCGGGGACCAGCGCGTCCGGGCTCGAGACCGAGCGGCTGCAGGAGATCGTCAAGCGGGTGACCTCGGGCTTCTATGACAGCCCGCAGGTGGTGGACAAGGTGGCCCGCAAGGTCGCGGGCGACCTGGGCGGCGGTACCCCCGCCTAGCGGACGCGGACCACAAGCTCACGGAGCGAGCGGATGAAGTGCCTGGTCGTGGATGACAGCGCCACCATGCGGCGGATCGTAGTGAACGCGCTCAAGAGCATCGGCTACGGCGACGTGGTCGAGGCGGGCGATGGCAGCGACGCCCTGCAGAAGTGTGATGGGTCGGTCGAGCTCGTCATCACCGACTGGAACATGCCGGTCATGGGCGGGCTCGACTTCGTCAAGGCGCTCCGGGGCAACGCGCAGCACGCCAAGACCCCGATCCTGATGGTCACCACCCGCAGCGTGAAGGAGGACATCCTCCAGGCCGTCGAAGCGGGGGTCTCGGGCTACATCCTGAAGCCGTTCACGCCCCAGGTACTCAAGGAGAAGATCGACCAGATCCTCTCGCTTGCGTCCGGCTCGGCCTGAACCCCACCGCGGAGGGTGACATGGATGCCGCCCAGGTGAAGGCGCTCGCGTCCGAGTTGGAGACGACGCTCGGGCTGCTCGGCGAACTGGTCCAGGAACTCAGCAGCCACCGGGAAGAATGGCCCACCTCCCGGCGGGCCACCGAGCTGGTGCACGCCCTGGCGGGGCGTCCCGCGCTGGCGGAGCTGCCGGCGGTGCTGCTCCGGGCGCACGCCGAGATCACGGAGATCCTCGGGGGCATCCGCCTCACCCGCGAGGCCATCGAGGCCCATGCGGTGGAGCGGATCCGCGACACCAAGGACAAGCTCTCCGACGTCACCAGCACCACGGAATCGGCCACGCTCGAGCTGATGAACGGGCTCGACCGCTCGCTGGAGCTGATCAACAGCCTCGAGACCCAGTCGGGCGGCAGCGCCTCGACCGACGGCTTCCAGGACCTGCGCGACCAGGTCAGCGCGCTGTACAACCACCTCCAGTTCCAGGACATCACCGCCCAGCAGCTGCAGGGCGTGGGGCATGCGCTCCTGGACCTCGAGGTCCGGGTGGCGGCCGTGGCCGCGCTGTTCGACAGCGCGCTCCACGACCGCACCAAGGCCGAGATCCTGCAGCGCGCGGCCGACGGCTCCTCCGCGCACCTGGCCTTCAACCCGGACGCGACCATGAAGCGCTCCCACGCCGACCAGGCGATGGTGGACGAGGCCTTCAAGGGGACCCGGTCCGGTGCAACCGCTCCCGGCACCCAGCCCGCCGACCCCGCCCGCGCCTGAGCCCGAGGGCGTCCGGGCCGACCTGCTGGATGGCATCCAGCGGGACAAGCTCTCGCTCATCGGGCACATGGCGTCGAGCATCGCGCACGAGCTGTCCAACCCGCTCGCCACGATCGTCGCCAGCACCCAGGCGATCCTCTCGTTCTGGCCCCGCGAGGCGCCGGGCGAGGCGCCCGTGCCCGTAGCCGGCGTCGCGGCGGAGTGGGGCCCGGCCGGCGTCCCGCTGCGCCAGCTGCGCGAGGACCTGGAGCTCATCCTGGGCGAGGCCCGGCGGGCCGGGGACATCGTCCACGGGCTGCTGGCCTCCGCCCGGCAGGACCCGCCCGAGTGGCGGATCATCTCGCTCGCCGACGTGGTGCGCCGCGCCGTGGGCCTCTGCCGTCATCACCTCAAGCTGCACAACGTCACGCTGCTGGCGCCCTACTTCGACGCCCAGGAGGGCTTCCCGCTGTGGAGCCGGATCCGGGGCGACACCAACCAGCTGCAGCAGGTCCTGCTCAACCTGCTCATCAACGCGCAGCAGGCGATCAGCGCCGGACGCGGCTTCGGCAGCGTGCGCATCACCCTCGCCGCCGAGGGGCCGGAGCGGATCCTGCTCACGGTGGAGGACGACGGGCCCGGCATTCCCGAGGGGCAGGAGGACGTGATCTTCCGCCCGTTTTTCACCACCAAGCCGCGGGGCCAGGGGACCGGACTCGGGCTCTCGATCTCGGCCGAGATCGTGCGGGCGCACGGCGGCAGCATCGCCGTGGAGCGCTCCGCCCGGGGCGGGGCCGCGTTCCGGCTGCTGCTCCCTTCGCTCGCCGCCACCGACCGCGCCACCGGGCAGGCGCCGGCCGGCGAGGAGGCGCCGGTCGTGCCGCTGCCCGCCCCGGCGCCGCCGGCGGCGACCGCGCCCACCGCCGAGGGCGCGCCGCGCGTCCTCCTGGTGGACGACGAGGCGGGCATCCGCCGCAGCGTCGGTCGTTACCTCCGGCGGGCCGGCTTCCAGGTGACCGACGTGCCCAGTGCCCAGGCCGCGCTGAACGCTCTCGGCGCCAGCCGCTACGACATCATCGTCTCCGATCTGCGGATGCCGGGGCTGTCCGGCGAGGAACTCTACGCCCGCCTCGAGCGGGAACATCCCGCCATGTGTCACCGGGTGATCTTCACCAGCGGCGACATGCTGCGGGAGGAGACCCAGACATTCCTCGCCACCAGCCGGTGCCCGGCGCTGGAGAAGCCCTACGAGCTGGCCGAACTGGTACGCCGCATCTCGGACCTCCTGCCACCCGCCGAGCGGCGGGTGTCGGCGTGAGCCGCACATGCCTGGCCTCCCCCAGCCCGCCGCCGGACTGACCATGGCATCCTTCATCCCCGCCGATTTCTCGCCCGGCGCGGACCGGATGCTCTTCGCGGCGCTGCCCGACGGCCTCCTCCTGCTGGATCCGCTCGGCCTGGTGCGCGATGCCAATCCGGCCGCCGAGCGGCTCTTCGGCCGCGCGGTGGAAGGGCTCCGGGGGCTGCCGGTGGACCGGCTGCTGCAGCGCAGCGAGCCGGGGGCGCCGCTCGCGCCCGAGCTGCGGACCGCGACCGGCTCCGCCCCGCTCCGCTGGTCCGGCTGCCGCGGCCGCAGCGGGGAGGGCAGCGGCTTCGCCTGCGACCTGACCGCGGTGCCGCTCACCGGCCCGGGCAGCCCCGGGCGCTGGCTGGTGGTCGTGACGGAGACCGGCTCGCGCGAGTTCGCCGCGGTGCAGCGGCGCGAGTCGGCCAAGATGAGTGCCGTCGCCACCCTGGCGGCGGGCATCGCCAACGACTTCAACAACGCCCTGGCTGCGATCAGCGGCAGCATCGAGGCGGCACGGCTCCGGATCGTCTCCCAGGACCGGGTACCGCCCCGCGAGCTGCTCGACGCCAAGGACGCCACCCAGGGCGCCGCGCGCCTGGTGCGGCGGCTGCTCAACTTCGCCCGGCCCTCGCCCGGCGCCCGCCGGCCGCTCGACCCCGGGCAGCTGGTCGAGGAGGCGGCGGTGGTCCTCAGGCGCGACCTCGACCCCCGGATCACCCTCGTCACCACGCTGGGCCACGGCGACTGGCGCATCCAGGCCGACCTGGAGCAGCTCACCGACCTGCTGGTGAGCCTGGGCCACAACGCCATCGAGGCGATGCCAGGCGGCGGCGTGGTCACCATCGCCACCCAGCGGGTGGCCGCCGGCTTCGGGCCGGGGACGCCCCAGGCGGCCGCGGGGCGGGAATTCGTGCGGCTGGACGTGCGCGATACCGGTGTCGGGATCCCGGCCGACATCCTGCCGCGGATCTTCGAGCCGTTCTTCACCACCAAGGAGGCCGGCCGCGGGTCGGGGCTGGGGCTCGCCACCGCCTACACCGTGCTGCAGCAGCACGAGGGCGGGATCTCGGTGGAGAGTGCCCCGGGCGCGGGGAGCACCTTCCAGGTGTTCCTGCCGCGGACCCGGGCCCCGCTCGCCGAGCCCACCCCCGCCCTGGTCCTGGCCCCCGGCTCGGGGACCGGTTCCATCCTGCTGGTGGACGACGAGGCCGCGGTGCGCCGGCCGCTGCGGCAGGCGCTGGCGCTCTGCGGCTACACCGTCATCGAGGCGCGGGACGGGCTGGAGGCGCTCCGGATCCATGCCCACCAGGGTGGGGCCGTGGACCTGGTGATCCTCGACGTGAAGATGCCGGGCCTCTCCGGCTGGGAAGTGCTGGCGGAGCTCAAGCGCCGCAACCCGGCCCTGCCGGTGGTGCTCACCAGCGGCTACACCCGGGAGGACAGCGCGCCCCCGGCCGACGCCGCCCGCCCGGACGCCTACCTCCCCAAGCCGTACGAACTGGCGGAACTGACCGGGACGGTCCGGCGGCTCCTGAACCAGGACCATCTTGCCGATAATCAGGGGCGATGAAAGCACTGATCGTCGAGGACGAGTCGGTCACTCGCCTGCTGCTCAAGCGGCTGCTCACCCGGTTCTTCCCCCACAACGTCCTCGAGGCCGCGGACGGGGAGGAGGGGCTGGTCGTGCTCGAGCGCGAGCGGCCGGCGATCGTGTTCTGCGACGTCCACATGCCCAGGCTCGACGGCACCGAGTTCATCGCCCGGCTCCGGGCCCACCCGGAATTCGCCACCCTGCCGGTGATCGTGATGTCGGCGGCCAAGGACCGCGACCTGGTGCTCAAGCTGGTCGAGCTCAAGATCGCCGACTACATCATGAAGCCGATCGACCTGGAGCAGACCTTCAAGCGGCTGGAGCGGCTGCTCCCCGCGCTGCTGCCCGCCGCCGAGGCCACCGAGCCGTAGGCCCGCCCTCCCGGACGCGCCGCGGCCCGGCTAGCGTTCCGTCATGACCCGACAGCACATCTCGAGCGGTGCCCCGTGGGAGGCCGTCGTGGGCTATTCCCGCGCCGTGCGCGTCGGCCGGTACATCCATGTGGCCGGCACCACGGCCACCGCGCCCGACGGCTCGGTGATCGCCCCGGGCGACATGTACCTGCAGGCACGCGAGGCACTGCGGATCATCGCGGCGGCGCTCGAGCAGGCGGGGGCGGGGCTGGAACACGTGGTCCGCACCCGGATGTTCGTCACCGACATCAGTCGCTGGGAGGAAGCCGGCCGGGCCCACGGCGAGTGCTTCCGCGAGGTGCGTCCCGCCGCGACGATGGTGCAGGTCAGCCGGCTCATCAACCCCGGGCACCTCATCGAGATCGAAGTGGACGCGATCCTGCCATGACCCAGCCCATTACCGTCGTCGACGCCTTCGCCGACCGCCCCTTCGGCGGCAATCCGGCCGCGGTCTGTGTCCTCCCCGCCCCGGCGCCCGAACCATGGATGCGTGACGTCGCCCGGGAGATGAACCTGGCGGAGACCGCCTTCCTGCACCCGGCGGAGGACGGCTTCAGCCTGCGCTGGTTCACCCCGGCCGCTGAGGTGGACCTCTGCGGTCACGCGACGCTGGCGAGCGCCCATGTGCTGTGGGAGGATGGCCACCTCACCCCCGCCGAAACAGCCCGGTTCCACACCCGGAGCGGACTGCTCACCGCCGTGAGGCGCGGCGACCTGATCGAGCTGGATTTTCCGGCGAAGCTGGCCGTGGCGGCGGAGCCGCCGCCCGCGCTCCTCGCCGCGCTGGGCGTGCGCCAGCCGCGGTGGGTGGGCAAGAATGCCTTCGACTACCTCGTGGAAGTGGACTCGGAGGAGGCGGTGCGGCGGCTCGCGCCTGACGTGCACGCGCTCAAGGCGCTGCCGGTGCGCGGCGTGATCGTCACCAGCCGCGGCGCGGCCGGACAATCCTACGACTTCATCTCCCGGTTCTTCGCGCCGGCCGTCGGCGTGCCGGAAGACCCGGTGACCGGCTCGGCCCACTGCGCCCTGGCGCCCTACTGGCGCGGGCACCTCGGCAAGGACGCCATGACCGGCTACCAGGCCTCGGCCCGGGGCGGCACGGTGCGGGTCACCTGCGTCGGTGACCGGGTGAAGCTCGGCGGGTCGGCGGTGACGGTCCTGCGGGGCGAGATTCTCGGGCCGTAGGGCCAAGGCGTCACGGCTGCCCCGCCACCTTCACCGGGAAGGGCGTGTAGCCCGGCGGTGTCGTCGGGTCCCCCAGGGCGCCAGAGTAGCCGTTGCCCCAGCAGTAGGCCACGCCACCGGAGGTGAGCCCGCAGGCATGCTCGTAGCCTGCACTCAGGGCGGAGAAGCTGAGCCCCCCGGTCACCGCCACCGGCGTTCGCGTGAAGCAGCAGGTCCGCAGCGTTCCATCACCCAGCTGCCCCACCCGGTTGTCTCCCCAGCACCATGCCGCCCCGCCTGCCGCCACGCCACACCCCATGCTGCCGCCGGTGGTGAAGGCCATGAAGGTGAGTCCCCCTGGCAGCGATGATGGCGGCCGCGGGGTGGGCCCCAGGCCGGCACCGGGCCAGCAGTCAACGGAGCCGGCGCCGGTCCGGCCACACTGCAGCCCGAGGTTGCCGGCACCGCCGCCGATGTGCAACTCGACGTAGGCGCTCGCGCCCAGCACCAGCAGCGGGATGGGGCTGTCGGGATAGACTCCGTCCCCCAGTTCGCCGGAGGTGTCGTTGCCCCAGCACTCGACCGCGCCGCTCCCGGTGAGCGCGCAGGCCTGTGACCCGCCCGCCGCGATCGCGGTGTAGGCCGCACCGCCGGTCACCGCCGTCGGCACATCCCGGTTGGTGAAGCTGCCGTCGCCCACCACCCCGCGCCCATTGTAGCCCCAGCAATAGGCCTGTCCCCCCGTGGTCAGGGCACAGGCGTCACTGCCTCCGACGCTTGCCGTGCTGAAGGTCAGCCCGCCAGCCACGGGCACCGGCACCGGCGACGCGGTGGTGACCCCGTCCCCGAGGGTCCAGGTGAAGGAGCCCCAGCAGGAGAGGACGCCTGCCGGGGAGATCCCGCAGCTCATGCCGCTGCTGCCGGTGGCCAGCGACGCGAAGGTCAGCCCGCCTGGCACCAGGCGCGGCGCGGGGACCGACGCGCCCGGACCGCCGCCCAGCTGGCCGGAGCTGTTGTGACCCCAGCAGTACGCGTCGCCGCTCGCCACGAGGCCGCAGACGTACGACTGCCCGGCACTGAGCGTGCTGAAGGCCAGGCCCCCCGCCACCTTGACCGGCATCGGGGAGTCGGCCAGCAGGCTGTCCCCGAGCTGGCCCGCGTCGCCCTGGCCCCAGCACCACGCATCGCCGGCGGCGGTGAGCCCGCAGGCATAGCTGTACCCCGCGATCAGCTGGGTGAAGACGTGCCCGCCGGCGACGGTCGTCGGCGGTGAATCGCCCCCCTGCGGATTGACCGTCCCGTCCCCGAGCTGGCCGAAAGTGTTGTTCCCCCAGCACCAGGCGGCGCCTGCCGCCGTGAGCCCGCAGGTGTGCTCTTCCCCCACCGCCAGCGAGGTCCAGGGCTGGACCGCGCCCTGCACCGTCGGGACCCGGTCAACGCGACCGCCGTTGAAGAACCACTCGGGCCCCCAGCATTCCGCCACGCCGGCCGCCGTGAGTCGGCAGGTCCGGCCGGCACTCGCCTGCAGCTGCTGGGCCCCGCCCCCGCCTGGCACCGGGCCCGGTACCGCACGGTAGTAGAGGGTGTCGGCTCCGAGTTCCCCGAAATAGTTGCTGCCCCAGCACCAGGTGGCGCCCGCCGCGGTCCGGCCGCAGCTGTGCCACAGGGAGGCGGAGATCGCCGCCAGCGGCGGTGCCCCCTGGACCGCGACGGGCGTGAGCCGCGCTACGCGGGTGCCGTCGCCCAGCTGGCCGAAGGTGTTGTCCCCCCAGCAGCGCGCCTGCCCCGCTCCATCGAGCGCACAGGCGTGATCCCCGCCGTGCTCCACCTGGATGGTTCCGGACAGCCCGGCGACCACGGCGGGCAGGGAGAGATTGCTCGTCGTGCCGTTGCCGGCAGAGCCGGAGTAGTTGTTGCCCCAGCAGGCCACGGTGCCGTCGGTCACCAGGCCGCAGGCGTTGTCGTAGCCGAGCGCCAGTTCGGTGAAGCGGAGGGGGGTCACGACCGGCCCCGGAACCGGGTGAGCACTCTCGACCGACTGGGAGTCGGCGGTGCCGCGCCCCAGCTGGCCCCAGTAGTTGTCCCCCCAGCACCAGGCCTCTCCCGCGACCGTCAGGCCGCAGGAGAAGTTCCCCCCTGCCGTGACGCTGCCGAGGTGCAGCGCGCGGACGGTGAGCGGCATGCTGTCGGTGGCACCGTCTGCCGTGGCCGTGACCCAGGCCTGGCCCTCCGCGGCGGCGCGCGCCACGCCCCCGGGCGAGACGTCGAGCACTGCGGGATCGGACGAGGCCCAGGTGATGGCTCGGCCCGGCAGAGGCGAGGCATCCTCCGCCCGGACCACCACCGTGAGCCGGAGGGTGTCGCGCAGCAGCAGGGTGTCGCGGGCGGCCGTCAGCTCCACGCTTCCCGCCGGCGTGAGGTCCGGGGGCTGGAGCGCCGCCTCGCTGCACCCGCCGGCGGCCACACCCACGAGGGCGAAGAGGAAGAAGCGTCGCCGGGTCATGGCTGGACCACCGGTGAGGGAAACGGGACTACGTTCGCGGTATCGCCGAGGCCCAGCCGGCCGAGGCCGTTATTGCCCCAGCAGTAGACCCGGGTGCTCGTCGCGATGCCACAGGAGTGGGCGCCCCCGGCCGAGACCCGGGAGAACGTGAGCCCGCCGGTCACCGGGACCGGGCTCTGGCGATCGGACTGCGAGCCGTCCCCCAATCCGCCGTCGCCGTTGTACCCCCAGCACCAGGCGGCACCGCTGCCGGTCACCCCGCAGACATGCTGCCCACCGCTGCTCAGGGCCACGAAACTCAGGCCGCCGGCGACGGCGACCGGCGCCAGCCGGCCGGTGGCCGTGCCGTCGCCCAGCTGGCCGTAGGTATTCGACCCCCAGCACCAGGCGGAGCCGGCCGCATCGAGCCCGCAGGCATGCCCCGACCCCACGGCGATGCTGGTGAAGCTGTGCCCGCCCGTAACCGTGACGAGGGTATCCGAGAACTGGCTGCTCCCGTCGCCCAGGCCGCCGTCCGAACTTCCGCCCATGCAGGCTGCCATGCCCCCGGTCCGCAGGACACAGAAGAAGTTGAACCCGAAGCCCGCCGACACCACGTCCGGAGGCCCGAAGGCGACCGGCACAATGGAGGGAATCCAGTTGCCCCAGCAGAAGAGCTGTGCCCCGCGGAGCCCGCAGCTGGAGTAGGTGCCGGCCCAGACCGCCCTGTACCCGCCACCGCCCGTGGCGGGGACCGGCCGGACGCGCGTCACGGTCGAGCTGTCACCGACCTCGCCGAAGGTATTGTCGCCCCAGCAGGCGATGGCCCCCGACGCCAGGCTGCAGCCATGGTGGTACCCCAGGGCAATGGCCGACAGCGGGCCCGCCTGCTGCCGCACCGGCAACGGCACGCTGACGGTCGAAACACCGATACCCAGCCCCCCGTTGAAGCTGTCGCCCCAGCACCAGCTGGACCCGGCGAGGTCGATAGCGCAGGTACCGCCTTCACCGGCGGAGACCGATGCCGCCAGGAACGGCGCAATCACCCTCACCACCACCGAATCGGCCACCCCCTCGCTCGCCGCCCAGATCGCGGTGGTCCCGCCACCGACCGCCGTGACCAGCCCGGTGACCGAGACGCTGGCGATGTCGGGATCGCTCGAGGACCAGACGATCACCCGGTGCCGCAGGGTGTCGCCCTGGGCGTCGAGGGCCCGGGCCTGCAACCTCGCCGAGTCGCCGACGAAGAGCGTGCCCGGCGCCGGGCCGACCGCCACGCCCGCCGCCGGGGCGAGCGGTGCCTGACTGTCATTGCACGCCAGCAGCACGCCCAGGAACACCAGGGCGCCACTCCGGAGATGTGCCACCACGACCTCACGCGCGTCTTTTGCCTTGGATTGGTCGGACGCCCCCCGGCCAGGAGGGGTGCCTGGCGAGGGGGGACGTCCGTCCCGTTCCGGGATCACACAGGCCGCGACGATCGGCCCTTGCAGTTCATCATGCAGGATATCCCAACCCCCGACAAGCCATGCGCCTCTCCTTCGTCGGCCTCCTCCTGGCGGCCCCCCTCGCTGCCCAGCAGCCGGTCCCGGCCCTCGTCGCCGCCTACGACGGGATGGCGGCCCGCCCCCTCTGGCCCGGATTCACGCCAGCGGCCATCCCGCTTGCGATCTGGGACGGGCAGCGCACCTGGCTGATCCGGCATCCCCACCCACCTGAAGGCTTCCAACCCACCCCGCTGATGCGCGGCGCCCGGGTGATCGTCGGCCGCCTGGCGGAGGTGCATGCCAACACCCACGCGGACATCAACGGGGTCCCCACCGCGACGCTGATGTGGCCCGCCTCGGGCGGCAATCCCGACCGCCTGGCGGCGGTGATGCTGCACGAGGCCTTCCATGTCTATGAGAACGCACGCCACCCCGGCTGGTACGGCAACGAGGCGACCCGCTTCACCTATCCCGTCACTGACTCCGCCGCCCAGGCGCTGCAGCGACTGGAGACCGAGGCGCTGCGCCGCGCCCTCGCGCCCGGCGCCGACCTGCGCTGCTGGACCGCGCGCGCGGTGGCGCTGCACCGGGAGCGGACCGCCCTGATCGGCGACGAGGCCATGGCCTACGAACGCGGCAACGACCTCAACGAGGGCCTCGCCACCTGGGTGCAGTGGACCGGCGGCGGGATGCCGTGGGACTCCCTGGTGCCGGCCGCCGGGTTCGGCCCCGACCAGGTGCGCGACCGCACCTACGCCGTGGGCCCGGCCCAGGCGGAGCTGCTGCAGCGGCTCCTCCCGGACTGGAAGTCCCGGCTCGACCGCGACACCACCCAGTCCCTGGACCGGCTCCTCACCGAGGCACCGCTCCCCAGCGCCTGCGGCCCCGGCTTCCGCGACGCCGAGCGCGATTCGGTTGCGGCGCGCGCGGGGGTCGAGGCGACCGCGGTCCTCGCGGCCCGCGACTCCCTGCGGCAGGAGTTCCTCAGCCGGCGCGGCTGGCAGCTGGCGGTGGAGCTGCCCGCCGACAACCCCCTCTGGCCCCAGTCCTTCGACCCGCTCAACGTGACCCCGCTGCCTCAGGGGGAGGTACTCCATCGCCGCCAGCTGACGCTGGCCGGACCGGCCGGCAAGCTCGACGTGCTGGACCAGTGGGTGCTCACCGGGGCCGCGGGAGATCACCCGCTGTTCAGCGGGATCCGCTGGGCCCTGCTCTCCGGCCTCACCCGGCCGCCCCGGCTGGAGTTTCGGGGCGACACGGTGCTCGTCAGCGCGCCCGGGGTCGAGGCGCGGCTTGCCGGCCTGGCCGCCGACACCGTAGCCCGCCGCATCACCCTGCGCCCCCGCTGACCCCGGCGCGGGCGGATGGCCCCCCGCCTCCGCGCGCGCTAGCTTAGTCGCACGCGCCCTCCCGTCCCGTGAGCCGGGGGATAGCCCCCTTCCCCTCGCATTCCCGTCTGTCCGCCGGCTGTGGCCGGCGGCACCGCGCGCCGCGACCCGTCGGTGCCGGTCCATTCCGGAGTCCGGATGTCCCTCCTCGCCGCGCTCGCCCTGCTGGCCGCGCCCCCCGTCCGCTCCGCGGGCGACACCCTTCCCCTCAAGCCGACCCGCACCGTGGAGTTCGAGACCAGCGAAGGGACCTGGATCTCGCTCGACGTCTCGCCCGATGGCGGCACCATCGTCTTCGAGCTGCTCGGCGATCTCTACACCATGCCCGCCACCGGCGGGCGGGCGACGCCGATCACCCACGGCCCCGCCTTCGACTCGCAGCCCCGCTGGTCGCCGGACGGGCGCCGGATCGTGTTCCTGAGTGACCGGAGCGGCGCGGAGAACGTGTGGACCTGCGCCCCCGACGGCGGCGACCTCACGGCAGTCACCACCGACGACAAGAGCCTCTTCGCCTCGCCGGAATGGACCCCGGACGGCAACTACATCGCCGTCTCCCGCACCCAGAGCCCGCTCGGCAGCAACTACCAGATCTGGCTGTTCCACAAGGATGGCGGCCCCGGGATCAGCCTCACCAAGGACGACAAGGGCGTCGGGGTCATGGGGTCCGGCCGCGGCACCACCATCAACAGCCTGGGCGCCGCCTTCGGGCCCGACGGGCGCTACCTCTGGTACGCCCGGAAGCGGGGCGGGTTCGGCTACAACATCGCGATCACGCAGTGGCAGCTGGCGATCTTCGACCGGAAGACCGGGGAGATCTTCCCCCAGACCGACATCTACGGCAGCGCCATGCGGCCCGCCCTCTCGCCCGACGGGCACTGGCTGGTCTATGCCGTGCGGCACGACGCCGAGACCGGCCTCCGGCTGCGCGACCTGCGCACCGGCGACGAGCGCTGGCTGCACTACCCGGTCCAGCGCGACGACCAGGAGTCGCGCTTCACCCGGGACCTGATGCCGGGCGGCTCGTTCACCCCGGACGGCAAGGCGTTCGTGACCACCTGGGACGGGAAGCTGTGGCGGGTGGAGCTCGCGGGGGAGGCGGTCACCGAGATCCCCTTCACCGCGCCGGTGAAGCTGGAGCTGGGGCCGCTGGTGCACTTCGATTCCCGGGTGGACACCGGGGACGTGCTGCTCAAGCAGGTCCGCGACGCCGAGCTCTCGCCGGATGGGTCCCGCCTGGCCTTCTCGGCGCTCGACAAGCTGTACGTCCTCACCCTGCCGAACGGGGTGCCGCGCCGGCTCACCAGCGACACCGTGCTGGAGCAGGAGCCGCACTGGTCGCCGGACGGGAAGCGCATCGTGTACGTGACCTGGGGCAATGGGGGCGGCTACATCCAGGCGGTCGCCGCCGACGGCCGGCGCAAGCCCGTCCGCCTCACGCCGGATCCGGCGTTCTACCAGCAGCCCGCCTGGTCGCCGGACGGGAGCCGGATCGTGGCCATCCGCGGCCCGCGCGCGGCCCGGGTGACCGAGTCGTCCGGGCCCGGGTATGAGCTGGTGTGGCTCCCCGCGGGCGGCGGTGCGCCCACGCGGGTCGCGCCCATCCGGCCCGGGGGCCGGCCCCACTTCAGCCGCGACCCGGGGCGGATCTACCTCTATGATCCCGAGGACGGCCTGGTCTCGATGCGCTTCGACGGTACCGACCGGCGGGCGCACCTCAAGGTCACGGGCTTCACGGTCAACAGCCCCGGCGCCGAGCCCAACGGCGCCGACGAGATCCTGATCGCGCCCGATTCCACCCGGGCGCTGGCGCTGGTGAACAACTACGTGTACCTGGTGGACCTGCCGGCCACCGGACAGCAACCGCTGGTCCTCAACGTCGCCGACCCCTCCAAGGCGGCCTTCCCCGCCCGGCGTCTGACCCGCATCGCCGGCGACTTCATCGGCTGGCGCGCTGACGGCACCGGGGTCACCTGGAGCCTCGGCCGGAGCTTCTTCCGCTACGACCTGGCGCTGGCCGACTCGCTCACCCGGCTCAAGCAGCGGGCCGACTCCGTCCGTGCCGACTCGGTGAAACGCGCCGGCGCCGACTCCGCCTTGAAGGCCCGGGTGGATTCGCTCGCCAAGGCCCCGGCCTACGAGCCGGTCCGGCTCGACATCGCCGTCCGGGTCCCGCGGGATGTGCCGCGCGGCACCCTCGCGATCACCGGCGCCCGCATCATCAGCATGAAGGGGGACGAGGTCCTCGAGGGCGGCACCATCGTGATCCGCGACAACCGGATCACCTGTGTGGCCGCGAGCTGCGAGATCCCCGCCGGCAGCCGGGTGCTCACTCTCCCGGGCCGGACGATCATCCCCGGCCTGGTGGACATCCACGCCCATCCCTGGCCCGCATTCGGCGTGCACCAGCCGCAGGTCTGGAAGTACCTCGCCAACCTGGCCTGGGGCGTCACCACCACCCGCGATCCGCAGACCAGCACCACCGACGTGCTCACCTACGCCGACCGGGTGGAGGCGGGCACGCTCCTCGGGCCCCGCATCTACCACACCGGTCCGGGGGTGTTCGGGCCGTACATCGAGGAGCCGTTCACCACGCTGGACGAGGTGCGGAACGCCCTGCGCCGCTACAGCGAGTTCTACAAGGTGAACACCATCAAGCAGTACATGGCGGGCAACCGGAAGCAGCGGCAGTGGGTCATCATGGCGGCGCAGGAGCAGGGGCTCATGCCCACCACCGAGGGCGGGCTCGACTTCAAGATGAACCTGACCATTGCCATGGACGGCTATCCGGGGCACGAGCACAGCCTGCCGATCATGCCGCTCTTCAAGGATGCCGTGGAACTCTTCGCGCGGTCGGGGATCACCTACACCCCGACGCTGCTGGTGTCCTACGGTGGGCCGTGGAGCGAGAACTGGTTCTACGAGCACTACGACATTCACGACGACGCCAAGGTGCGCCGCTTCATTCCCCATTCCGCCATCGATGCCCGGGCCGAGCGCCGGCCCTGGTTCCGCGACAACCAGTATGTCTTCCAGCGGATCGCCGACGGGGCGCGGAAGATCGTCGAGGCCGGCGGCAAGGTGGGGCTCGGCGGCCACGGCCAGCTCGACGGCCTGGGCGATCACTGGGAGCTGTGGGCCATCGCCTCCGGCGGGATGCGACCGCTCGACGTGCTGCGGGTCGGCACCCTGTTCGGCGCCCAGGCCATCGGCCTCGACCAGGACCTCGGCAGCCTCGAGCCGGGCAAGCTGGCGGACCTGGTGATCCTCGATGGCAATCCGCTCGAGGACATCCACAACACCAATACCATCCGCTACGTGATGAAGAACGGGCGGCTCTACGACGGCGACACCCTGGACGAGGTCTACCCCGGCCACGTCCCCCTGGCGCCGCAGTGGTGGTGGAGCGAGGATGCCGGCGATGTCGGCGCGGCGCCGGTCAGTCACGGGGATGACGTGCCTGCCGAGCCCTGAGCCGATGCCGACCGTCCGGCGCCTCCTGCTCGGCCTCGCCCTGGCGTCGCTCGCCGGGGCGGCACCGGGCGCCGGACAACGCGCGGCGCAGCGGCGCGCCACCGGGCTGGCGGCGGCGGAACAGGGCTTCGCCGTGGCCCGCGACTGGGAGGACCGGCTCCGCCTGCTGTCCTCGCTCGGGAAGGACAGCACCTTCGACAGCTTCCCCGCGGCGGCCGCCCGGGACAGCCTTGGCGCGGCTGCGGCCCGGTTCCACCAGCTCCTGGCGCGCGTGCAGACGGATCACCTCGGCACCGAGGACCGGGCGGCGCTGGACATCCTGCGCCTGGCGGACACCGCGGGCTTCACCGACATCGGGGATGTGGAGCGCACGGGTTTCTCGTTCGAGTGCGGCGGGCCGCCGGCCACCGCCGGGCTGCCGCCGGCCGAGGCCCTGCTGCGCCTGACCGACACCACGCTCGCCTGCTTTACCCAGGCCGCTACCCTCCTGAGCGTGGACGGCGAGGTGCTCAACCGGCTCGCGGTGCTGAGCCGTCTCGCCACGACCGACGACCCGGACACGCGCCGCCGGCTGTTCGCGGCGTTGCAGCCGATCTGGCGCAGCGTTGATGGCAATGCCGACTCCACGAGCCCCTACCGCCGCCTCCTCGCCGCGCGCCGGCGAGCCTGGGGCGACTCGCTCTCCCCCCTGCCCGGCAAGGGCGCGGCCTACGGGCTGGCCTCGGCCGAACTCGAGCGCTGGCTGGTCGAGGCGCTGGAGAGCTGGCACCGCGCCATGCCGGACACGCTGCTCGAGCCCTGGGACTGGTACTACTTCACGGGCGCCGCGGGCCGCCGGCTCACCCCGAGCATCCCGGCGCTGGGCAGCATCGAACGGGTCAACCGGGCCTGGTACGCCAGCCTCGGCGCCGATCTCGATGCCCTCCACGTGCGCCTGGACCTGCAGGCCCGGCGCGGGAAGTACCCGATCGCCTACACCGACTTCGGCCGTCATCGCCGCCCCGCGCCCGACGGCTCCATGCTGCCCGCCGAGCCCTGGATCTTCGCCAGCTACCTGGAAGGCGGGTTCGAGAACCTGGCGGAGCTGGTGCACGAATCGGGACACGCCATCCATATCGCCGCGATCCGCGGCCGGCCCGCCCTCGCCGACTGGCCCGACAACGACACCTTCATCGAGGCCCTCGCCGACCTCCCGGCGCAAGAGATCTACGAGGCGCGCTGGCAGCAGGCGTTCCTCGGCGACAGCGCCCCGACCGCGGCGAACCTCCGGGAGCGGTACGCCGGGGTGGTGCTGGACATGGCCTGGGCCCTGTTCGAGCTGCGGGTGCATGCCGATTCCACGGCCGATCCCAACCTGGTCTGGGCCGGCCTCACCTCGCGCTACCTCGGCATCCGTCCCCATCCCGAGTGGTCCTGGTGGGCGATGCGGGCGCAGCTGGTGGACGCACCGGGCTACCTGATCAACTACGCCCTCGGGGCTTTCCTGGTCGCGGACCTGCGCGCGCGGGTGCGCGCGGTTGCCGGCCGGGGCGCCTGGAGCGACCCAGCCACCTACGCGCTGCTGTCCTGGCGCCTGTACCGGTTCGGGCGCGCCCGCCCCGGCGCGGCCGTGCTCACGGAGTTCCTGGGCCGCCGGCCGCGCCCCGACGCACTGCTCCGGGAACTCGAGCGGCTCGACCGGTGAGCCGCGCGCCGATCTCCGCCCACGACGCCGCCGACCGGGCCCAGTTCCTGAGCCTCTTCGGCCGCATCCTGATCTTCGGGCTGCCGCTGCTGATGTTCGGGGAGACTGCGGGAGTGGCGTATGGCTGGTACGGCGCGGGGACCCTGCTCCTCCTCTGGGTCCTGAATCTGCCGCTGGTGTACCTGCTGGCGCGGCTCCTGTACGGCGTCATCGAGGGCGGGGCGCACGCCTTCATCAATGCGGTGCATGGCGCCGGCAACCTGCCCCCGGATCCGGCGCATTCCGGGTGCGAGTCGCTGATCGCCCGGGGGTTCTACCGGGAGGGCGCCGAGGCCTTCGAGGCGCTGCTGGCGGAGCACCCCGAGGACAACATGGCGCGGGTGAAGCTGGCGGAGGTCTACCGCGCCCACCTTGGCGAGCCCGCGCGGGCCGAGCAGCTGTACCAGGAGATCCGGCGCCATGGCCCCTCCCCGCGGGAGGAGATGCTCGCCGCCAACCTGCTCATCGAACACTACCGGGGCACCGGGCAGCAGGGCCGGCTGATGGTGGAACTGGCGCGCTTCGCCGATCGCTACCGCGGGACGCGCGCGGGCACGGACGCCGCCCGGGCCCTCATGGAGCTGAAGGGGCGCCTGTCAGGGGACGGAGGAGAAAGTCAGGGCGGGGACGGGGGTGGGGGCGTCGCGTAGGGTCCCGTTGCCGAACTGGCCCACGCCGTTGTGGCCCCAGCAGTAGATCTCGTTGGTGTCGGTGCGCGCACAGGTGTGGTTGCTGGCCGCCGCGAGGAGGGTGAACGCGAGGCCACCCGCCACCTCGACCGGCTCGTAGCTCGGGGTAGGGATGCCGTCGCCGAGCTTGCCGTAGGTGTTGGCGCCCCAGCACCAGGTGGCACCATCGATCGCCACCGCGCAGGCGTGATCCCGCCCCGTCGACAGCGACACGTATCGCCGGGCCCCGGACACCGCGGCCGGCAGCACCACGGGGTCCGAGCTGGGGCTCCCGTTCCCGAGTTCCGCAGCCAGGTTGGTTCCCCAGCACCACGCCTCGCCCTTGCCCGCCAGCCCGCAGGTGTGGTAGTTGCCGGCGGACAGCGCGAGGAAATGGTGCCCACCGCGCACCCGCTGGGGCACGTCGCTCGCGACCGTGTCGCCATCGCCGAGCTGCCCCTTGAAGTTGGCCCCCCAGCACCAGGCCTCGCCGCCGGCAGTCAGCCCGCAGGTGTGGGCCGCGCCCCCGGTCAGCTGCTGGAATCGCAGGCCTCCCTGGACCGCCGTCGGGGCGTTCCGCGACAGCGTGTCGCCCACGCCGAGTCGCCCGAAGCCGCCCTGCCCCCAGCACCACGCCGCACCCTGCAGGTCCACACCGCAGGTGTGGGCCTGGCCACCGGCCAGCATGGCAAACCGCAACCCGCCGGCCACCGGCACGGGGACCGACTCCCGCACGCTGATGTAGCCCGTCCCGAGGCTGCCGGTGAAGTTGGATCCCCAGCACCAGGCTTCATCGGCGGCGGTGAGCGCGCAGGCGTGGAACTCGCCCAGCGCGAGGGCGCGCACCGCCACCGGGAGCTGCACCGATTGCGGCCGTCGGTTCGACAGCGTGTCGCCATTGCCCAGCTGCCCGTTCACCCCGGCACCCCAGCACCAGGCGTGCTGCGCCGCATCCAGCCCGCAGGTGTAGTCGCCTCGGGCCGAGAGGCCGGACGTGGCGAGCGGGATCCTGTCGCTGGGCCCGGTCGCGTCGCCGCATGCCGCGAGGGCGAGGACCAGGAGGGCGGGAACGCGCGACGCGGCGAGGGGCATTGTCAGGCGGGGTGGAGGGTGAACAGCGCCAGCTCCGGCGGGCAGCGGAAGCGGGCCCGGATGCCGCTCGTGCCGATGCCGCGCGAGACATAGAACGGGGCGAAAGTGTCCCCGTACCAGCCGGCCAGGAACCGGCCGCTCCCGGGCGGAGTGATGGCCGGCACGAAGGGTGGTCGAATCTGCCCCCCGTGCGTGTGCCCCGCAAGCGCGAGGAAGGGCCGCGGCACCTCCTGGGCCAGCAGGCGATCGGCGTAGCCCGGGGCATGGAAGGCCCAGATCCGCGGCACCCCCTCCGGCGCCTCACGCAGCGCCTCCGCCGGCGCCGGCACGCCCGCGCGCGGGTCATCGAGCCCGACGATCGTCAGGCGCGCGGCCCCGTCGCCGATCGTCAGGCTCTCGTTGCAGAGGACGGTGGCCCCCGCCTGCCCCGCGGCCCGGCGCATCGCGGCCGGCGTGACCCGCGCATGGTACTCCCAGTTCCCGAAGGTGACGGCGGTGGCGAGCCGGCCCCGGCAGGCCCGGAGCCAGGCCGCGGCCTCCGGCAGCTGGCTGGCGTGCTCCACCAGGTCGCCGGTGGCGATAGTGACATCGGGGCCGAGCGCGGCCGCCAGCTCCATGGCACGCCTCGCGGCGGGGTGGAGCCCGTCGTACAGGTGGAGGTCCGAGAGGTGGAGGATCGTCAGGCCGGCCAGGGCCGCCGGAAGTCCCGGCACCGCGACGTCGTGCCGGGTGACCTGAACCCGGCGGGGGGCCCAGCGGAATGCGTCAACACCGAGGCCGGCCACGCCCGCCGCGAAGCCGCCGGTGGCAAGGAGGAGGGCCCGGCGGGAGAGAGGTCGTCCGGTCATGATCGGTGTAGGTTAATCGAGGTCTGGTGCCCCGGCAGCCCGGGGCCCGCTCGCTGCCCCGCCCCCGCGGATGTCCGGTCATGCACCTGCTGTTCCGCCTGCTGTTCGTGCTGCTGCACGCCCGGCGCTATCGCGACGGGGCATTCGCCCCGCTTGGAGAGGCCCGCCTCCCCTGGCGGGTGCTGCCCACCGACCTCGATTTCAGCCTCCACATGAACAACGCGCGCTACCTGAGCCTGATGGACCTGGGCCGGGTGGACCTCCTGGCGCGGCTGGGACTGGTCCGGCTCGCCTTCCGGGGCCACTGGATGCCGGTGCTCGGCGCCGTGAGCATCCGCTACCTGCGTCCGCTCGGCCCTTTCGACCGGTACGAGCTGGTCACCCGCCTGCTGGGGTGGGACGAGAAGTGGTTCTACCTCGAACAGCGATTCGAGGCTGGCGACCGGCTCATGGCGCGCGCGATCGTGAAGGGCCTGCTCCGCGGTCCCGACGGTAGCATCCCCAGCGCCGCGGTGCTCGCCCACGTGGGACATACCGACCCCTCGCCGCCCCTCCCGCCCGAGGTGACCGCCCTCCCCCAGTGACGCGGGGGCGGCCGCTGGCCGCCCCCGGCTCCGACCCAGGCCCCCAGGGGGCGCGTTCAGCCGCGGGCCTGCACCGGCAGGTCGGGGTAGGAGCGCGCCACCGGAAACGCCGACCCCGCCAGCTCGGCCGCGCTCCACGCCGCGATCCGGGCCCGCACCTCCTCCGGGACGTCCTGGTGCCGGTTGGCGCCGCCGCTCACGAACAGCTCGGCGTTCGTCTGCAGGATGTGCGGCGGGTGCATCTCGAAGTTGTCCTGGTGCTTCTGCATGTAGGCGAAGCTGGTCTTCTCCACCACCCGCGCCAGCTCCGCTTCGGTGAGCGGGGCCACGCCCAGGAACAGCGCCACCTGCCGGATCACGGCCGCCGGGTCCCGCTTCAGGTCCTCGAACAGCACGAAGAGCACGTTGCCGTCCCGGGCCGAGCGATCCCACCAGCCGCGCACGTGGTCGGGCCAGGTCCCCCACCACATCAGCTCGCGGGAGGTGTACCATGCCTCGAAGGCGGCCATCGGCGGCGCCATCGCGCCGACGTTGGTGCGCACGAAGTCGATGCAGCTCGCGAAGCAGGACACCGGGTGCCGTGCCACGTAGATGCAGCGCGCCGCGGGGCTCGCCGGGCAGAGCTGGGCCGGCAGGTGGGTCTTGATGATCCGGCCCGGGCGCTCCTGCCCGACCAGCGGGGCCTCGTCCAGCGACACGCTCTTCCGCCCCTCGAGCCAGGGCGCCACCGCGTACATCGCCGTACCGGTCGCGACCAGGTTGCCCTCGCCGCGCAGCAGCACCTCGTACACGATGTGCTGCATCCAGGTGGTGCCACACTTCATCTGCGTCACCACGAAGATGTCCTCCGGCCGGGGCACGTACTGCTCGGCCCGGGCGAAGCTCTCCTCGCTGCAGCTGCCGTGGGGCCCGGCCACGCCCTTGTACTGGAACGCCACCCGCCGGAAGTCCAGCTTGGCGAGCTTCGCGTTGAGCCACAGGACCGGCGAGAGGAGGGTGGCGTGCCGCTGGAGCTGCTGCTTGAACCGGCGCCGGCCCTCGGGGGTCCGCCCGTAATACGCGAGACCGACCGACTGCTCGTCCTCCCACTTGAGGACCATCGAGAGGTAGGTGCCGAAGACGATGTATAGAAGGAAGAGGCTGCCGAAGACGGCCAGGATCCACCACAGCGCCGACATGTCGCGCGGGCTCCGGGTCGGGGAAGGCGCGCCCCGCAGCCCGGCCCGCGGGGGCCGGCGGTTGGGCGACGCGCGAAGGGGGATGGGGACCGGACCGGCCCCGTGGCGGGAATCTAACCCCTCCGGCCGCCCCGACTACTGACCCGCGGCGGGCACCACCCGGACCACGTCCACCAGCTGGCCGACCATGCAGCTGCTTGCCAGGTCGGTCCGCTTCCGGAGCACCAGCGCCACCCGCCGGCCGTCCACCAGCACGTCCGTCGGCGCCTGGTCCGGGCGCAACTCGTAGCCGGTGCCATCCTCGGCCTCGAAGCGCCAGCAGTTGATGCCGACGGGCGTCTTCTGGACCGTGCCGGTGACCTGCACTTCGTCCGCCTGCAGCTCCGCCATCCTGCCTCCGCTGGGGGCACAGGCCGCGAGGGCCGCGAGCCACACCCAGCCACCGCCCCGAAGCACCCTGCCGCCCACGCAGCCCTCCCGGGTGAGGTCGTCGTGCCAGCCTGTGCACGGAGTCTAGCCCGACCGCGCGAGCAGCGCCAACAGCGCGGGCAGGAGCCAGGTCCATTCCCCGAATCCGGCGCGCTCCGGCGCCTCCCGTCCGGATTCGCACCCGGGAAGCGGGCAGGCGAGGAGCATCACCACCGCGAGCAGCGCGAGCGTGCGCCCCATCGGCTCAGCCCTCCCCGCGCCGGGCCGGCGGCGGCGTGACCGGCGTGGAGCCGGCGGACCAGGTCATGGCTGCGCCTCCGCCGGAATCGTGGGGAGTGTGGCGAGCAGCCGCTGGGCGCGGGCCCGGCCGTAGTTCCAGGACCGGAAATCGGAAACGGGCTCGCCCTCCGCCCGGCGGAGCATGCCGGCGAGGAGGGTGTCCCGGGCGGCGGCCGGGAGCGTCGGCAGCGCGCGCACCAGCGTGGGGACGGCGTCCGCGCCGAGCCGTGCCAGGTAGCTGGCATCCACCTCGTGCCCCGCCGCCGCCCGCTGCAGGTGCTGCTCCACGATCACCCGCTCGGGATTCACCAGGTTGAGCGTGAGCAGCCACCCGCCCCAGGCCAGCAGGCTCCCGCGCGCGAAGCGCGCCGGTTCGCCCCGCAGCGCCGTCGCCGGGAACCAGAGGGCCGTCACCGCCAGCCCCGCGATCCCCGCCGAGGCGAAGAACCGGTCCACCGTCAGCCCGAACTCCGCCGTGTAGAGCGCCATCCGGTGGGTCGCCGACGCCATGATGGCCAGCAGCAGCATCACCATGATTCCGGCGAGCGAGCGGTAGAGCCGCATCGCCCGGGGCTGCGCGGCGTCCACCTTCCACCCGGTCACCAGCAGCAGCGGCAGCACCAGCGCCGACACCATCACCAGCTGGAAGAACCCCTCGCGGGCGTACTCGGCCAGTGTCACCCCCGCCGTGCGTGCCACCCATCCCGGGCCGCCGAACAGGTACGGCACCTGAAAGGCGATGAACGCGGCGAAGAGCAGGTCGAGCAGGCCCAGCACCATGCCCAGTTCGATCGGGCCGAGCCCGCGCCCGACGCTGGTCTCGATCGCCACCGGCCAGCGGAGCCGCTCCTGGCCGGCGCCGCGGAGCACGGCGGCCCCGGCCCAGCACCCCGCGGCGATGCCGAAGACATGGCTCGCGACCCGGTCGGGTTCGACGCGGATGAGCTGCTGGAGGAAGTCGCCGAACACCCGGTCGGCGGACCCGAGCAGCAGGCCGAAGAGCAGGAGCAGCGGCGCCACGATGAGCAGGCCGCGCGCCACCGGCAGGGCGACGGCGCCGCTGCCCGGCCGGCCGAGGGACGCCTCCGCCACCACCGGAAGAGCCCCGGTGACGCCCCGGACTCCGAACCCGGTCGCGGCCCGCACCAGCCCCCCGGGCGTGAGCGAGGCCCACGCGTCCGGTCCCGCCGCCGCCACGGGCAGCAGGCCGGCGGTGACCCCGATACCGAAGAGGTCGAGCAGGATGAGCATCGGGGTGGCGCGCCAGGCGGTGGCGGCGCCCAGCGCGACCATCACCCCGAGCAGCTGCCATTCCGCCTGGCCCAGGACCTCCCCGCTCCGGCGCCGGTGCCACACCCAGCTGCCCGCGAGCACGGTGATCCACGCCGGGAGGTTGAGCCCCGGAGCATCGGTCCGGAACAGCAGGTCCGCGAGCAGGCCCAGGAGGAGGACCGGCACGAACAGCGCGCCCCGGCGGGCGCCCGCCGGGTTCACGCGCCCTCCGTCGCACGGACCCGGCCGAAGCGCCGGTCCCGCCGGTGGAAGGCCCGCACCGCCCGGGCCAGGTGCGCGGGCGTGAACTCCGGCCAGCAGGTCGCGGTGAACCACAGCTCCGCGTAAGCCGCCTCCCACAGCAGGAAGTCACTCAGCCGCCGCTCCCCGCCGGTCCGGACCAGGAGGTCCACGTCGGGGGCCGGCGCCCCGGCGCCGCCGAGCGCCACGGCGAAGCGGGCCCGGTCGCCGGCGGCCCCCGCCTCGCGGGCGGCACGCAGGATCTCGTCCCGGCCGGAGTAGTCCAGGGCGATGCGCAGGTCGAGCTGGCGGCCGTCCCGGGTGCGGCGCTCCGCCAGCGCGATGGCGCTGCGCAGCGCCAGCGGCAGGCGGTCGCGCCGCCCGATCACCCGGAGCCGCACTCCCTCGGCCCGGCAGCGGCGCCCCGCGGCCTCGAGGCACTCGGCACAGAGCGCGAGCAGCGCGCGTACCTCGTCGGCGGGCCGCTGCCAGTTGTCGGAGGAGAAGGCGTAGAGCGTGAGTGTGGTGATACCGAGCCCGGGCGCGGCGGCCACGATGTCCTGCACCCGGTCGGCGCCGGCCCGGTGGCCGGCGCGGCGGGGCAGCCCGCGCCGGGCGGCCCAGCGGCCATTGCCATCGAGGATCAGCGCGACGTGCAGCGAAGTACTTTGCATAGTAAAGCCATACTCCCCGAAGAAGGGGCGGTCGCGGGACCGCCCCGGTGGTGGTGGCCGCCGCGGTCAGCCGCGCGTGGCCCGGATCAGCCCTTCCATGTGGTCGAGATAGCGCTCCAGCGCCCTCCGCCCCGCCGTCGTGAGCCGGTACTCGGTGCGCGGCACCCGGCCGTCGAAGCCCTTGCGACAATCCACGTAGCCGGCCTCCTCCAGCTTGCGGGCGTGCACGCTGAGGTTGCCGTCGCTGGTCTTGAGGAGGGCCTTCAGCTCGTTGAACGTGAGCGCCTCGTTGACGGCGAGCGCGCTTACGATCGCGAGCCGCAGCCGCTCATGGATGACCCGGTCCAGGTCGGGCGTGAGCGCGGCCCGCCCCCCCGGCACGCCGGCCAGGTCCCGACGGCCGGCTCCCTCGGCGCCGTCTCCGCGGCGCGCGGCATTCGACTTAGCCACCGTACCTCCGTGCGATCCACCATCCGAACCCGACGTGCAGGCCGCCGAAGCCGACGGCGAGCAGGAGATCCCCGAGCGCGGCCGGCAGTGCCAGCGCGGCCGCGCCGAGGAGCAGGAACAGCGCCCCCATGACCGGGACCACGGGGACGGACATCGCGCCGCCGGTGATCACCGCCGCCCCATAGCAGAGGAGCCAGGTCGCCGGGAGCAGCCCGGGGAGCCCGGCCCGGTAGAGCGCCAGCGTGAGCAGCGCGCCCACCAGCAGGGGCGGCACGTACGCGAGCACGAACTTCCGCCCCGGGCGCGAGGTGAGCGGCGTCTCCCCGGCGCTGCCCTTCCGGACCATCGCCACCACGCCGATCGCGAACGCCAGCCACCCCTCGGCAAACCAGATCAGGAGCCAGCGGTCCACGGTCGGCTGCTGGTGCGCCATCCAGGCGGCCACCAGGGCGGAGAGACCCATGCCCCCCCCCCCCCCCCCCCGCCCCCCCGGGTAAAGTGCCGCGCGGGCCCGGGTTTGGGGGGTGTTGGGGGGGTTGTCGAGGGGGCGAACGTGGGGGGGGAACACCACCGCGGGCGGCAGGGGCGGCGGGGCCGG
>CAZYIV010000003.1:43891-76777 GCA_964647615.1 uncultured Gemmatimonadaceae bacterium
ATGGTTTCGCGGATGTAGGCGAGGTTCTCGAGTGCGCGATCGTGGAGGGGAAACTCCTCGGCGGGCGGGCGCGGACTGCGGAGCGGACGGGGGCCGGACATGGACCCCAAGCTAGGCCGCCGGGTGGGTTTCGTCAAGTACTTTACGTAGCAACGTGCTGTCCCGAAAAACGGGCGGCCCGGACCGCCGGACCGCCCCCGGACTATTGGACCGTGACCGTGCGGAAGCCGTTGGTCGTGAGCGTCAGATAGCCGCCCGCGGCGGCGGAGACAACCGTGCTGCCGGTGGCCAGCGGCCGGAATGCCACTCCACCCTGTGCCGGGCCGCCGGTCGGGGTGTAGTAGAGACTGCCGGAGTTCGAGATCTGGGCCGACTTGGGCGTGCCGGCTCCCACCGAGTCGACCAGCGTCCCCACGGCCGGGCTGGTGCTGGTGAAGACCACCACCACCGGGCTTGGGGCCCCGGCCCGCACGGTCTGCACCCGGGCCAGCGCGGAGTTCTGGCTGTTCGCCACGCCCACCTGGGCGTAGGTGTTCACGTCCGCCCCGCCGGCGGTGTAGGTGGTGCCAAGGCCCTGGACCTCGATGGCGGGCCGGTCCACCGTGACCCCGACCGTGCCGTTGGTGAAGCCGGAGGCAACCGCCGTCACGGTGACCGTCACCGGACTGCTGAGGCCCTCCTTCGCCTGCGCGACGTACGAGAAGAAGCTCTGCCCGTTCGCCATGGGGATCTGGATGGAGCCGGCCCCCGGCGTGGTCGCGTTGGGCGCCAGGATCAGGATGGTGCTGTCGGACGAGGTGAGCGTGATCGTGACCCCGCCGTGCTGGCTGGACGCCAGGCTGCCGCTGCCCGCCTCCTGCAGCCCGCTGCCGACGGTCGGGAAGTTCATGCTCATCGTGATGCCCGGCTGGACCACGTTCACACCGCGCCGGCCCGAAATCGTGGCGGTGGTGAAGCCGGTCGCCTGGACGAATACCGAATCCTGCCCGATCAGGAGCGGGCGGAAGCTGATACCGCCGAAGGCCGGCCCGGAGGTGGGCGAGTAGTACGCGTTGGGCACCAGGTGGGAGGTGCCACTGCCGGCGCCGCCCCCGGCCGCGGTGAGGGTGTCCAGCACGACCCCGAGCGCGGGGAGGCTGCTGGTGAAGGTCACCGGAATGCTCGCGCTGGACCCGCCACGGCGGTTCTGGATCCGCGCCATGGTGGCGTTGCCCGTGTTCAGCACACCCACCTGGGCGAAGAGGTTCGCGTCCGCGTCGAACGGCGTCATCTGGGTCGGCAGGCCCTGCAACTCGATGCCCGGCGCCACGGTGCGCACCAGGACGCTGTCCGGCGCGAAGCGCGGCTCGGTGAGGACAACCCAGCTGCTGTCCACCACCCCCTCGAGGGCCTGGTAATAGATGGTGATACCGGTCTGTCCGTTGCTCAGCGACTTGGTGAAGGCGGCGTACCCGGGGCCGTTGCTCAGGGTATCCACCGTGACCGCGGACGGGTTGCGCGACGTGATCGTCACCGCCGCCCCGCCGTGCTGGCTCGCCGAGAGGAAGCCGCCGCCACCTTCCTGCAGCCCGCTGCCGACCTGCGGGTAGTTGAGCGTGATGTTGGTGGTCGGCTGGGACACGGTGATCCCCCGGGTCCCGCTCGCCAGCGTCACGAAGCCGGAGGCACTCACCGTCACGGTGTCGTTCCCCGCCGCCTGCGGCCGGAACTGGACGCCGCGGAAGTTGGGGCCGCCGGTCGGGGTGTAGTAGATGCCGCCCGTCGTATCCACCGCGGCGGTGGCGGTGTCGCTGCCGCCCCCGGGGAACGATTGCGTGATGGTGTCGGCCAGGATGCCACCGATGCCCTGGCTGACGAACGTGACGACCACGGGCTGGGTCGCCCCGCCGGCCAGGTTCTGGACCCGCGCCAGCCCGGTGAGCTGTCCGTTGGGCACGCCGATCTGGGCGTAGAGGTTGTTCGGCCCAGTCAGGGTCGTCGTCGTGGTCGGCAGGCCCTGGAGTTCGACGCCGGGCTGCACCGCGCTCACCAGCACCGAATCCGGGGCGAAGCCCGGCACGGTGACGTACAGGTAAGCCGACAGGAACTGGCTGAACTCCTTCACCTGCACGTAGTACGTGAGGCTCGACTGGCCGTTGGCCAGCGGCTTGACGATCGAGTCGTGGCCCGGGCCGTTGACCAGGGTGTCCACCACCAGCAGCGTGGCGTCGCCGGAGCGCAGCGTGACATTCACGCCGCCGTGCTGGCTGGCGCTCAGGCTCACGGAGCCGGCCTCCTGGAGCCCCACGCCCACCTGGGGATAGAACACCGTGATCCCGGAGGTGGGCTGGCTGATCGCGATCCCGCGCGTCGCCGACGCCATCGGGATGAACGACGGAATCGAGACGCTGACCGTGTCGTTACCCGCGTTCACCGGCTGGTAGGCGATCCCGCCGGTGGCGGGACCGCTGGTCGAGGTGTAGTACACCGCCGGGCCGATCGATGCGTGCCCCGTGAGCCCGCCCGCCGGGGTCACGCTGTCCACCAGCAGGCCCGCCGACACGCGGGCCGCCAGGGCGAAGGTCGCCACCAGCGGTGCCACGCCGGGCCGGTGATTCTGCACCCGGGACAGCGCCGTCAGCTGCCCGTTGGGGACGCCGATCTGGGCGTAGATGTTGTTGGGGCTCGAGAACGTGCTGGTGGAGGTCGGGAGCCCCTGCAGCTCCACGGCGGGCGTCACCACGGCAATGGTGTCGGGTACCGGGGAGAAGCCCGGGGCGGTGGCGGTGAGGACGACGGTGCCGTTCGCCCCCTCCCTGGCCTGGGCGTAGATCGTGAAGCTGGTGACGAGCGGCAGCACCGGGACGGAAAGGCTACCGGTACCCGGCGTGCCCACCGCGGTCGAGAGCACCACCAGGTTGGAGTCGGAGCTGGTCACCGTGACCGTCACGCCGCCATGGTTGCTGGCGCCGAGGCTCACGTTCCCCGATTCCATCAGCCCCTGGCCGATCTGGGCGAAGAAGATGTTCGTGGTCACCGCCGGCGCCGGGTTGACGGTCACCAGGATGCTGTCCGGCTGCAGGTTGGTCGCGGTGGCCACGAGGTAGCCGCTGCAGGGGAGGACGCCGCCGCCCCCGTAGGACACCTGGCTCGTGACGGTGGCCTGCCCGGTCACGATCGTCACCGGCGTGGTGGCCGCGACGCAGCCGAGGGTGTCCCGGGAGACCAGCGTCACCGGGATACCGGGCGACGGGGCGGCCACCGGGCTGCCGCCACTCGTGAAGTTGACCGTGATCGGGCTGCCGAAGCTCGCGTTGATGCCGAGGCTCGTCGCCGTGATGTCGAGCGAGGCCAGCGTGGTCGCCGCGGTCACCCCATTGGCGTAGCCCGGGTTGCTGACTGTGATGGCGGCGGTGCCCGGCAGGACGCCGGACAGCGTGGCGTTGGCCGACTGGCCGCCGGCCGCAATCGTCACCGTCGGCGTCAACACCCCGACCCGGGTGGTGTCCGCGCTGGTGACGGTGAAGGTCACGCCGCCCGCCGGCGCCGGGGCCGGCAGCACAATCGGCAGCGACTGGGTCTGACCGTACGGTACCGACAGCGTGGGCGGCACCGAGATGTTCCGGTTCTGCACCACCACCGTCAGCGCGCCGGCGGTGTAGCCCGTCGCCGTGGCGTCGAGGGTGGCACTGCCCGCCCCCACGCCGGTCACCGTGACCGAGTCCACCGTGGCGCCCTGCGGGATGGTCACGTTGGCCGGCGAGACCGTGAAGAAGCCGGTGTTGCCGCTCACCAGTGTCACCCGGGTGCCCCCGGACGGTGCCGGCGAGTTGAGCGTCACCAGCACCTTGGCCGTCAGGCCGATGCCCACCCCCGGAATCCCGGCGAAGCTCAGCCCGATCGTCGGCGTGGAGAACAGCGTGGTGGCGCTGAAGCTGGTCTGGGCCACACCCGCCACCACGGTCGCGGTGGGGGCCGCCTGGGTGCTGCCGAGGGTCCAGCTGGTCTGGACCCGGCCCTGGGCGTCGGAGGTGTCGGCAGTGGGGTTCACCGAGCCATCGGTGGCGGTCCACGCCGCCACGATGCCGGGCACCACGTTGCCGAAGCTGTCCTGCACCTCGGCCACCAGCGGCTGCGGCAGCGTGCGGCCCGAGGTGTCCGCCTGGGAATCACCCGAGATCCGGACCAGCTGCGTCACGGCGGTGGGGACCGCGGTGGCATTGAAGGTGGCGGGGGGCAGGCCGGCCACGTTCGCCGTCAACGAGTTGACCCCGACCCCGGTGCCAAGCCGCCAGCCGCCCACGGTGGCGATTCCCGACACATTGGTCGTCTGGCTCGCGCCAGTCAACGACCCGCCACCGCCCGCGACGGAGAAGGTCACGAGGATGTTGGCGAGCGGCGCGCCACCCGAATCCCGCACCACGACCGAGGGCGGCGCGGCGACCAGCTGGTTGGCGATCGCGGACTGGCTGGTGGCCGTCACCGGCGTCACCGAGGCGGGCCCGGTGGCGCCCTGGAGGATGGTCAGGGCGAACTGCACCGGCGAACCCTTGAGTCCGAGCGCCGTGGCCGTCGCCGTGACGGCCCCGGTGCCCGTGCCCGTCAGCAGGGTCGCCGAGGCGAAGCCCAGGCTGTCGCTGACGACGCTCGCGGGCGTGATGCTGGCGCCGGCGGGCGGGCTCACCAGCGCAAAGTTGACGGTGTAGCCGGCGGCGTAGGGCGCGCCGCTGGCATCGAGCACCTGCACCACCAGCGGCTGCGACCCCGTGCTGGTGAGCACTTGCTGGCTGTCGCCCGCCACCTTGAGCAGAGAGTCGGCGGCGGCGGCGATGCCCAAGACGAGATTGCGGGTGAGGCCGGTCGGGGTGACCGCCTGGATGGTGACGCTGCCCGTCGCCGTCGGCGCGGCGAAGAGCCAGGCGCTGTCCACGCCCACCGGCCGCCAGCGGACCAGCAGGGTATCAAGGGAGATGATGCCCACGGGCACGCCCGGCACCACGGCGCCGCCCTGGAACACCACGGCGTGCGCCAGCACGCTGTCGCCGGCGGGCACACTCGGGGCCGCCAGGAACAGCTGCACGCTGTCGGCGGCGGCGCCGGGCCCGACGTACGTCGGCGGCAGCGAGGGGGTCGGGGTTTCCACGCCGCTGGAGGCGGTGACCACCGAGCGGACGGTGTAGTACACCACGCCGCGGCCACGGGCCTCGGCATACAGGAAGAACTGCTCCGGCGAGCTGCGGAGGTCCACCTGAACCTTCACGATCAGCGAATCGCTCCGCTGCGAGAAGGCCGCCGCCGAAAGTGCCTCTGAGAAGGCGACGGTCGAGTCGCTGGTGTGCCGCAGTTCGACGAAGACCGTGTCGATCGGCACCGGAACCTGGCCCCCGGCCCGCAGCAGGCCGGTCACGTCCATGTGGGCCTCGGCCTGCTGGCCGGGGGCGATGGGGCTGTCGGTGCCGCAGGTGGTGAGCAGCACGCAGCCGATCAGCGCACGCAGGGCGCGGGACCAGCGGTGACGAGGTTCCGGCATCAGCGGCACGTGGGCTGGGGGGTTGAGGGTCAACTCGAAGCTACGGTTGAGCTTGGGGCCTGTCAAACCGGCGCCTGACGCACCCCCGGGAGTTCCAGCCGGGCGCGTGCGCCAAGTCCCTCCGGGCGGTTCGCGAGCGTGAGCAGTCCACCATGCGCCTCCGCGATCTGGCGGGACAGGGCCAGGCCGATGCCCGACCCACCCGGCTTGGTGGTGAAGAAGGGCACGAAGAGATTGGCGGTCTCGCCGACCCCGGGGCCCTCATCGTCCACTTCCACCACCAGGTGCAGCCCCTCCTGCCGCCAGCGGACCGTCACCCGGCCCCCCGTCCCGGCCATGGCCTCGACGGCGTTCTGGACCAGGTTGATCAGCAGCTGGTCGAGCTGGTCTTCATCGGCATCCAGCCACAGGTCAGGCCCGGGCTCCACCGTCAGGGCGGCCATCCGCTCCAGCCGGGCCACCCGTTCCAGCCAGGCCGAGACCCGGGTGGCTCTCGGGACAGGACGCGGCAGTCGTGCCAGACGGGCATAGGCCGCCATGAACCGGCCCAACCCCTCGGAGCGCTGCCCGATGATGTCCAGCCCCTGCCGCAGGTCGGCTTCCGCCTCCCCGCCGGGGCCGCCTCGGTCGAGAATGCTCCGCAGGCTGCCGGCCAGGGAGCGAATCGGCGCCAGGGAGTTGTTGATCTCGTGCGACAGGACCCGGATGAGTCGCTGCCACGCCTGGCGCTCTTCCGCCTGCAGCGTCCGGCCCACATCGGTGAGCAGGACCAGCTGGTGCGGCCGGCCCTCCTGCCGGAACCCGCTGCGCCGCAATTCCCAGCGCCCGGGGCGTCCCGCCGGCTGGTCCAGCACCCGGGGCGAATCGCCCCCGAGACAGTCCACCAGCCCCAGCGCCTCGGCACTGCGCCCGAGGAGTCGCTCGGCGGGTTGCCCGAGCAGGCGCTCCCCGCCCCGGTTGACCAGCCGGAGCACCCCCTGATCATCAAACGCGAGCACCACCGCATCAATCTCAGCCAGCACAACCCGGACCAGCCCGGTAGCCTCGATCAGCCCCAGCCGCTGGCCCCTGAGGGTCTCCGCCAGCTGGTTGGCCTCGAGGTAGACCAGGCCGAGCGAGTCGTCGTCGGCATGGGCGCCGCGGGCGCGCAGGGAGTAGTCCCCCTCGCGCAGGGCCGCCAGCACATTCGACAGGGTCTGTAACGGACGGACGACGCGCTCGTGGAGCGAGAGCAGGCCCAGGGCGAGCGCGCCGAGGATGAAGGTGGTGGCGGTCCACTGCAGCCGCTCGGTGAAGTCCCCGCGCCACAGCAGGAGCAGCGCGATCACCACGCCCGGCCCCGAGGCACCGAGCGCGATCAGGATCACGCGTCGAGGGTGGGACACCACGGGCGGCGCGGGCTACAGCCCGTACCGCTCGAGGCGGCGGTACATCGCCGAGCGGCTGAGGCCGAGGGCCCGGGCGGCCTCGGTCACGTTGCCGCCGGCGCGGGCGAGCGCCTTCTGGATCAGGACCTTCTCGACTTCCTCGAGGGTCATCTGGTCCAGCCGCGCCCCGCTGTCGGCGGGTGGGGAGAGGGCGAGGTCGGCGGGGCGGATCTCGGTGCCGTCGGCCAGCAGGACCGCGCGCTCGATGGTGTGATCCAGCTCCCGGATGTTGCCCGGCCAGCCGTAGCGGAGCAGCGCTTCCATGGCCTCGGGCCGGAAGCCGGTGAGGGGCTTCCGGTAGCGGGTTGCGTGGCGGGAGAGGAACTGCGCCGCCAGCCGGGGCAGGTCCTCGCGCCGGTTCCGGAGCGGCGGGATGAGGATCTCGATGGTATTGAGCCGGTACAGCAGGTCCTCGCGGAAGCGGCCGGCGGTCACCTCGGCGCGCGGGTCGGCGTTGGTGGCGGCGAGGACCCGCACGTCCACCTTCCGGGTGCGGGAGGAGCCCACCCGTTCCAGCTCACCGGTATTGAGCACCCGGAGCAGGCGGGCCTGCTGGCCCGGGGTGATGTTGGCAATCTCGTCCAGGAACAGGGTGCCCTGGTCCGCCAGCTCGAAGCGGCCGATGCGGTCGCTCTTGGCGTCGGTGAAGGCCCCCTTGAGGTGCCCGAAGAGCTCGCTCTCGAAGACGCCCTCGGAGAGCCCGCCCACGTTCACCGTGATCATGGACCGGCCGGCGCGGCTGCTCGCGGCATGCAGCCAGCGGGCCGCCACTTCCTTCCCCACCCCGTGCTCGCCGAGGATCAGCGCATTGGCCTCCGAGGGGCCCACCCGCTCCATCAGCCGCGCCACCTGCCGCATCGCGGGGGAGTCGGCGACCAGGTCGGGCAGGCCCTGGCGTCGCAGCGCCTGGTTCTCGCTCTCGAGCCGCGCCCCCTGGCGCAGGGCGCGGCCCAGCTCCACCTGCACCCGCAGCAGGGCGACCAGCCGGGTGTTGTCCCAGGGCTTCTCCAGGTAGTCCCGGGCCCCGCGCCGCATCGCCTCGACCGCGCCCTCGACGCTGCCGAAGGCGGTCATCACCACCACGGGAAGAGTGGCGTCGAGCAGCTGGATCCGGGAGAGCAGGTCGAAGCCCTCGCGGCCCGAGGTGGTGTCGCGGGTGTAGTTGAGGTCCATCAGGAGGACGTCGTAGTCGGCGCGTTCCAGCGCCGACAGCACGCCGCCGGGGCTGCTGGTGGTCTCGACGGTGAAGCCTTCGCCCTTGAGCAGCAGCCGGAGGGCCTGCAGCACGTCCGGCTGGTCGTCGGCGATCAGGATCGTCGGGGCGCCGCTGGGGATCGGCATGGGCTCAGCCGCCGGCCGTCAGCCAGCGCACCAGGTTGCGGAGCAGGATCGCATTCTGCTCGGCACCGGGGGCGTTCATCCCGGCCGGCACCCGGTTGGGTCCCGCGACCTGGGCCGAGAACATCGCCGCCTCGCCGAACACCGCGACCCGCCCCCGTCCCACGGACTGCACCGCACCCTGGGCCATCCCGCCCGCCGGCTCCACGGGCGTCGTGGGATGGAAGACCCAGGCGGTGTCGGGCAGGTACTGGCGGCTGCCGGGCGGCAGGGTCAGGAGCGCGGTCGCACCCGGCGGCAGGGGGAACGCTTCCCCCATGAAAGTCATGACGTGGTCCACCGGGCCGGCAGGGCCCCGGGTCACCGCGTGGTTGCCGAGGGTACCGGCGGCCCGGGTGAAGGCCGGCAGGCCGTTGCCGGCGGCGTCCACGGCGAAGCCGTTGCCCAGCCGGAAGCCGAACGCCTCGCCGAGTGCCGCCGCCGCCCCGCCGAAGGGCATGTGGTCAGCGATGAGCAGCAGCGCCCCGCCCCGCTCCACCCAGGCCTGCACCGCATCCACTTCCGCCGGCGTGAATGCGGGGAGGATCGGCGCCGCCCAGCTGGTCTCGTTGGCCGCGGCGACGGCGTTGGCCACGACCAGCAGGTTCAGCCGGGCCAGCGAGGCCGAGTCGAACAGTGCCGTGGACGCCACCAGGCGATAGCCGTCCCGCGCCAGCAGCGCGGCGAAGGGGGCATAGCGCCCGGCGAGGGTGTGGAAGTTGTGGTGCGCCTCGTCGATGCCCACCACCGGGCCGGTGCCCGGCGCGAAGGCGGGATGCGCAATGGCAGGATGAAAGGTGGTATCGGAGACCTGCTGGGCCGCGAGCGGGGTGGCGAACAGGAGGAGCGCCAGCCACCCCGCCCGGCGGGGGTCAGGCCGGGACCGGATCGGCAAGCCAGCCGTCCTTGAGGCGGATGATCCGGTGGCCGTAGCGCGCATTCTCCTCCGAGTGGGTCACCTGAATGATTGTGGTCCCCTGACGATTGAGCCGCTGGAACAGTTCCATGATCTCCCGGCCCTGCTCGGAGTGCAAGTTGCCGGTGGGCTCGTCGGCGAGCAGTACCGGCGGGTTGGCGATCACGGCGCGCGCCACCGCGACCAGCTGCTGCTGCCCCCCGGAGAGCTGGCGGGGATAGAGGTCCTTCTTCCCCACGATCTGGAACCGGTCCAGGGTGTCCGCCACCAGCGCCGCGCGCTCCGCCGCCTTCATGTCGCGGTAGCCCAGCGGCACGTCGAGGTTCTCCGCCACGGTCAGGTCGTCCAGCAGGTGGTACTGCTGAAAGACGAACCCGATGCAGCGCCGCCCGAGCGCAAACCGCTCCTTGGGCTTGAGGGTGTGGACCGGGCTCCCATCGAGCCAGTACTCGCCCCGGAAGTCGGCGTCGAGCAGCCCCAGGATCGAGAGCAGGGTGGACTTCCCCGCCCCCGACGGGCCCATGATCGTGATGAACTCGCCCGCGGCGATCTCGAGCGAGATGCGCCGCAGCAGCCAGGTGGGGCTGGGCCGGGTATCCACCGTCTTCTCGATGTCCACCAGTCGCAACATGCTCATGGATTCTCCGGAGACCTCCATCAGTCGGCGCGCAGGGCCACACCCGGGGCGGTCCGGGCGGCCTGCCAAGCCGGCACAGCAGTCGCGGCCAGGGTCGTGACACCAAGCACCGCCACGGTCCACGCGAGGCTGAGCGGATCGAATGGCGCGACCTGATACAGGAAGCCGGCGAGCAGCCGCCCGCCGGCCAGGGCCAGGACCAACCCTGCCCCGACGCCGCGCGCGAGTAGCCGCATGCCATCCGCCAGGACCAGCCGCAGCACCGCCCCGCGGCTGGCGCCGAGCGCAAGGCGGATGCCCAGCTCCCGGGTCCGCTGCGCCACGGCGTAGGCAATCACGCCGTACAACCCGACCAGCGCCAGCAGCAGCGCCAGCAAGCCCAGGCTGCTCGCCAGCGCCGAGCCCAGCCGGGCGAAGAGCAAGGCGCGGCCCGCCACCAGCGCATCCATGGTCTTCAGGTCGGCCACGGGCAGGTTGGGATCCAACTCCGAGAGCATCGCCCGCACCGGCCCCGCCGCGGCCAGCGGGTCCCCGCGCACGTGGAGCACCAGCGTGGCCTGGGGGGCATAGACCTGTGCCAGCGGCAGGTACAGGTGATCGGCCGGCGCCTCGGCGACCGCCCGGTACTTGGCGTCGCTCGCGACCCCGACGATCGTCGCCTGGACCGAGTCCTCGCCCCCCAGCGTCACGACCCGTCCCAGCGCCGACCGGCCGGGCCACCAGTGCGCCGCCATCGCCCGGCTGACCACCGCTACCACCGGCGCGCCGGCCGTGTCGCCGGGCTGGAAGCCACGTCCCTCCTCGACCGGGGTGGCGAGGGTCTCGAAGTAGCGATCGCTCACCAGGGTGAACCCGACCTCGGGGGCCGGCCCCGGGACCGCGGCCGTGGGGCGCCCCTCGCCATCGAGCGGCGCGGTATAGGAGGTGAACTCCAGCGGCAGGCCTTCCGCAAGACTGACGGCCCGCACCCCGGGCAGCGCCTGGGCCCGCTCGAGCACGCGGTGGTAGAGCGCGCGCCCCTGGGTGCTGTCGTAGCCGGCCAGCCCCGGCGCGAACGCGACCAGCAGCCGGTGGTCCGTCGCGAACCCGAGGTCGGCCCGGCGCATCGCCTCGAGGCTGCGGCCGATGAGGGCGGCCGAGGCGACCAACATGCAGCTGACGGCGAGCTGGCCCACCACAAGCATCCGCCGGAGCCGCGACCGACGCGCTCCGCGCCAGCCCACCGACTCGTGCCGCAGGCCGGCGGCGATCGCCACGCCCGAGGCCTGCACTGCGGGCAGCAGGGCGAAGAGCAGCACCGTTCCCAGGGTGAGCGCGCTGGTGAAGGCGACGACCCGCCCGTCCACCGGGAACGCGAAGGCGAACGGAATGTCGGTGGGCAGGTCGAGCAGTGCCGCGAGCCCGGTGGCGAGCCACCCACCGAGCCCCAGACCCAGCGCCCCACCGGCCAGCGCGAGGACCAGCCCCTCCGCGAGGAGATGCCGGATCAGGCGGAGGCGGCCCGCACCCAGCGCCATCCGCACCACCACCTCCCGCTGCCGGGCGACGGCCCGGGACAGCAGCAGCGCGGCGACGTTGGCACAGGCGATCCCCAGGACCAGGGCAGCCACCGCCAGCAGCAGCTGCATGCCCAGGCGGAAGCCGGCCGCGAGCCCGGGCTCGGGGCGGGCATCCAGTTCCCGCAGGACCACGGCCTGGCGGCCCCCGTGCACCGAGGGATAGGCCTGGGCCAGGCGCGCCGCGACACCATCGGCCTCCGCGCCGGCCTGGGCCGGCGTCACGCCCGGACGCAGCCGTCCGAGCAGCCGGACCGTCAGGGCACCCCGGTCGGTCGGGGCCCTGCCCCCCTCATCAGAGAGGAGGGGCGCCGCCGCCATCGAGACCCACACCGCCGGCGCGAACCCGGGATAGAACGGCGAGCGGAAGCCGCGATTGGCCACGCCCACCACCGTGAACTCGTGCCCGCCCAGCCGGACCGCCCGCCCCACCACGCCGGGATCGCCGTCGAAGCGCGCCTGCCAGGTCGCATAGCTGAGCACCGCGACCGGCGGCGCGCCCGGGCGGTCCTCGCCGGGCTGGAAGCCCCGGCCGGTGGTCATCGGCGAGCCGAGGGTGGCGAAGTAGTTGCCGCTCACCAGCTCACCCCAAATCCGCTCAGTCCGGTCGCCGTGGCGCAGGCTCAACGGCACCGGCGCGTACGCCACCAGATCCTCGAAGGTGGACCGGGTGCCCTGGCGGAAGTCCTCGTAGTCGCCCCAGCTCCACTGGTCGAGGGCGGCAGCCTGGCCGCCGCGGGCATGGATCAACGCCAGGCGATCGGCGGCCAGATAGGGCAAGGGACGCCACAGCAGGCCGTTGCCCACGCTGAACACCGCGCTCGTCACCCCGATGCCAAGGGCCAGGGTGACCACCGCGGCCAGGGTGAATGCCGGGGCCCGCCGGAGTGACCGGAGGGCGATGCGCACATCGGAGAGAAAGTCCCGCATCAGGTTGCCTCGGCTCAGGGGAGCCGGCGCCCGGCGCCGGCGCGGCGGGACCGCCGCCTCATTCGGACCGCAGCACCGTGGCCGGATCCACCCGCGCGGCACGCCGCGCGGGCAGCCAGGCGGAGAGGAGCGCGACGACCAGCAGCCCGAGCGCGCTCGCGAGGTACACCCAGGGGCTCCCGGCGGCCACCCCGTAGAGCTGGCCCGCCACCAGGCGGCCCAGCGCCAGCGCGGCCACCAGCCCGCCGCCCAGGCCCAGCAGCACCAGCCGCAGCGCCCGCGCCAGCACCAGGGCCACCACCTCCACTGGCATGGCTCCCAGCGCGAGGCGGACCCCCATCTCCCGGCGGCGGGCCGCCACGACCAGGGCCAGCAGCCCGTACAGGCCCTGCCCCGCCATCACCAGTGCCACCGCGGCAAGCACCGCGAAGATCACCGCGCTCAGCCGCTCCGCGGTGAGGCTCCGGGCGGCGGCCTCCGGCAGCGGCAGCACCTGCCCGATCGGCAGCGCCGGATCCACCGCCAGCACCGCCTTGCGGACTGCCTGCGCCAGGTCGCCGGTGGCGTCGTCGCCCCGCACCATGAGGGTGCCGAAGCGCTCCCAGTCCGGCTCGCGCTGCGGGTAAGGGGTGTACACCGCCACCTCGTCTCCCTCGCGCAGCGACCCGGCACGCACGTCGCCGGCCACGCCGACGATGGTCATCCAGCGGGGCGGCCCGTCGTTGAACCGCCAGGCGAGGCGCCGCCCGATCGGGTCGCTGTCCCCGAAGTAGGTGCGCCGCAGCGCCTCGTTGATGATGGCCACCAGCGCGGACTGCTCGGTGTCGCGCGCATCGAACGCCCGGCCGGCGCGGATCGGAATTCCCAGCAGCGCGAAGTAGTTCCCCCCGACCGGTCGACTGCGCGCGCTCGGCTGGTCCGCGGGGTCGGGAGGTACCCAGCCTTCGATCGCCAGCCCGCTGCCGACCTCGCCACCAGTGCCGAGCGGGCCACCGATGACGGTCGCCGCCCCGCGGACACCGGGCGCGGCGTTGACCCGGTCCAGAATCGCCGCGAAGGCGGCCGTCTGTGCCGGCCGGGTGCCGTACCGCGACTCCGGCAGCGTGAGGGAGATCGCCACCAGGCCGGGCGCCCGGAAGCCGAGGTCCACACGCTGCAGGGCCACGAAGGAGCGCCCCAGCAGCAGCGCGCCCACCAGCAGCAGGGCGGCGAGCGCCACTTCCGTCACCGCCAGGGCGCCCAGCACCCCGTGACTCTCGCGTCCCCGGCCGCCCCGGGTGCCGCCCAGCACGCGCGCCGGGTCGGCGCGGCTGGCCCGGGCGGCGGGCGCCAGGGAGAACAGGAGCATGGTGCCGATGGTGAGGGCGGCGGTGAAGAGCACCACGGTCCCGTCCACCCGCACCTCGTCCGCGCGCGGCAGGGCGCCGCCGGCCAGCGACAGGATGGCCGCGGTGCCCCACACCGAGAGCCCGAGGCCGAGCAGCCCACCCGGCACCGCGAGCAGCAGGCACTCGAGCACCGCCCCGCGGGCCAGCCCGCGCGCGCCGGCGCCCAGCGCCACCCGCACCCCGTACTCGCTGGCCCGCAGTTCGGCCCGGCCCAGCAGCAACGCGGCGAGATTCGCCGCCGCCAGCAGCAGGACCAGCCCGACCGCGCCGAACAGCGCCCACACCGCTGGCCGTACCGTGCGGGTGAGCAGCGACACCAGCCCTTCCGCGACCAGCACCTTGCCCCGGTTGGTTCCGGGATACTCGGCCGCCAGGCGCCCGGTTGCGGCCCGCAGGGCCGCGGTGACACCGGCCACCGTGGCCCCGGGCGCCAGTCGGCCCAGCACCTCGAAGTTGTTGCTGCCGCGGCTGGTGGCCGCCCACAGCGTGGCGGCGGCGGGCGGGACCCACAGCTGGGTCTGCGGCTCGAACGCGGAGAAGGCCGCCGGCATCACACCGACGACGGTGTAGGGCACGTCGCTGAGCACCAGGGTGCGCCCCACCACCGGGCCCCCGTGGAACCGCGCCTGCCAGAATGCATGGCTCAGCACCGCCACCGCCGCCGCGCCGTCTGAGCGGCCGTACACCCGGCCCTGGGCCGCGGGGGTCGCCAGCACCTCGAAGAACTCCGGTTCCGCGACGGTGGCCGTGAGCCGCTCGGGATCGCCGGTGCCGGTGAGGTCGAAGGCCCAGCCCTGGAAGTACAGCCCGAAGGTTGCGAGCCCGAGGGCCTCCTGCCGCAGGTCCTCCGCGTCGGGCACGGAGATGTCCGCCTCATCCGCGCTGTTCACCCGGTGCAGCGCCACCAGCCGGTCGCTGTCGGGATAGGGCAGCGGCGCAAGCAGCACCCCATTGACCACCGAGAAGATCGCGCCGTTGGCCCCGATGGCGACCGCCAGGGTCAGCAGGGCGACCGCGGTGAACGCGGGGGCTCGCCGGAGCGCCCGCGCGGCATGGCGCAGTTCGCGGAACAGTTCCATCATCCGTGCCTCCCGTCCGTCCGGGTCACTCACTCCGCAGGGCGATCGCCGGATCCACCCGCGCCGCGCGGCGCGCGGGGAGCAGCCCGGCCACCACGGCCGTGACCAGCACGGTGGCCAGCGCCAGGCCGAGCGTCACAGGATCCCACGCCGGGACATTGTACAACAGGCTGGCCAGCGCCCGCCCGCCGGCGAGCGCCCCCGCGAGGCCCAGCCCGGCACCGATCAGCGCAAACCGGAGCCCGTCGCCCAGGACCATGCGCACCAGCCCGTCGGGTGCGGCGCCCAGGGCGAGCCGCACGCCGAGTTCCTGGGTCCGGCCCCGGACCGCGTAGGCCAGCACGCCGTACATCCCGAGCGCGGCGAGCAGCAGCGCGACCGCGGCGTAGAGCCCGAAGAGCGTGGCCCCGACCCGGAGGTCGCGGTAGGCAGGCTCCAGCTCGCTCGTCATCGGTTCGGCGGTGACGTAGGGCAGCCCGGGCGCGGCGACCTGGAGCTGTTCGCGCAGCCCCGCCACCAGTGGAGCGGCGGCGCCGCGGGTCCGCACGAAGAGGGTCAGGTGCGTCGTCGCGTCATCCGGCGGCAGCGGCACGTAGTACAGCGCCTGGGGTTCCTCCCGCGGACTGTAGCGGACCCCGTCTTCCGCCACGCCGATGATCGTCGTGCAGCCGGCGGGATCCTTGCCCAGCAGCAGGCACTGGCCGACCGGGTCCCGGCCGGGGAACATCCGGGCCGCCATGGTCGCCCCGACCACCGCGACGGTCGGGGACGCCAGGCGTTCGGCCTCGGTGAAACCCCGGCCGCGCAGGATCCGCAGCCCCACCGTGCGGAAGTAGTCGGCGGTGGTGCGCTGGATGTACGGGCCGCCGCTGGAGAGCCGCGGCAGGCTGTCGCCGCCGGGGAGCTCGATGCCCTCGGCCATGCTCCAGCCGAACGGCTCGCCGAAGGTGAGCGCCGCCGACTCGACCCCGGGATGGGCCCGGGCCGCGGCGGCCATCGCCTCGAAGGCCTGCATGGTCCGGGTGCCGGTGAACCCCACGGACGAGGGATTGGCGTTGACGATGATGACCTGCCGCTGGTCGTACCCCACATCAATGCCCAGCACGTTGCGCAGGCTGCGGGCAAACAACCCCGCGCCGATCACCAGCACCACGCTGAGCGCCACCTGCGCCACCACCAGCGCGGCCCGCAGCCGGGAGCGGCGGAAGCCGCTGCCCCGCCCGCCCTCCTTGAGCATCGGGGTGAGGTCGGCGCGGGTGACCCGGAGCGCCGGCACCAGGCTGGAGAGCAGCGCGGCCAGCGCCGTGGCGCCCAGCGCGATCAGGAACACCCGGCCATCGATGGTGAATCGCTCCGCCATCGCCGGCGGCAGCACATAGCCGCGCAGCAGGCCGGCGCCCCAGGCGGAGAGCAGCACCCCGAGCCCGCCGGCGACCAGCGCGATCAGCACCCCTTCAAGGAAGAGCTGCCGCACCAGGCGCCCTTGCCCCGCGCCCAGCGCCTTGCGCACCGCCAGCTCGCGGGACCGCACCAGGCCGCGCGCCAGCATCAGGTTGGCCACATTGGCGCAGGCGATCAGCAGCACCAGCAGCGACATCGCCGCCAGCCACCGGGCCAGGTCCGCGGTGCGGGTGAAGTTGGGGCCGGCCGCCTCGTTGATCGGGCCGAACACCACATGCTCGAAGTTGTTGAGGTCCTTGGCCTCGGTGCGCGCCGCGAGCACCAGCCCGCTCGCCTCGGCGGTCGCCTGCGCCGCGGTCACGCCCGGTGCCAGCCGCCCGATCAGCTGGATGAAGTACCACCCGTAATCGGTGCGATAGGCATCCGGACCGCCGGGGAGGCGGCTCCCGATGGTCCCGAGCGGCAGCCACATCTCCGGCGCGCTGCTCTCGCCGCCGTCGAAACCGGCCGGCGCCACCCCGACGATGGTCACCTCGCGGTCGTCGAGGGTGATCGCCTGTCCCACGACCGCGGGGTCGGCGCCATACCGGTTGCGCCACAGCCGTTCACTCAGCACCGCGACCGGCGCAGGATGCCCCGCCTCGTCATCCGCCGGGACCAGCAGCCGGCCCGCCAGCGGCGTGGCGCCGAGCAGCGGGAAGTAGTTCCCGGTGACGCCGGCCAGGCTCACCGGCTGGGCCTCGGCCCCGCGGCCGAGTGAGGCGCCGCTGCCATACATCGCCGCGACACCCTGGAAGCCGTGGGCGCCCTGCAGGGTCGTGAGGTCGGGGTAGCTGACGACGCTGTTGGTCCAGTCGCCGAACTGCACCGACTTGTGGTGGAAATAGACCCGCACCAGCTCGTCCGGCGCGGCCACCGCGACCGGCGGCCGGAACAGCAGCATGTCGAGCACGCTGGTCAGGGCGGTGACCGCCCCGATGCCGACGGCGAGGGTGAACGCGGCCGCCAGGGCGAACCCCCGCGCGCGCAGCACCGACCGGAGGGCCTGACGCAGGTCGTGGAACACGGTCACTCCTCGAGGAGCGCGGTAAGGGAAGCCACCCGCGGTGTGCGGCGGGCGGATGACCTCATTCGTCCCGCAGGACCACCGCCGGGTCGACCCGGGTGGCTCGCAGGGCGGGGATACCACAGGCCGCCAGCGAGACGGCCGCGAGGCCGGCGGCGCCACCGGCGAAGGTCAGGGCGTCCAGCGGACGCACGCCGTACAACTGGCTCTCCAGCAGCCGGGTGAGGCCGGCCGCGCCCAGGAGGCCGAGGCTGATGCCGATCAGGGCCAGGCGCATGCCTCGGCCGATCACCAGGTCCAGCAGGTCCCGCGGCGCCGCCCCCAGACTGAGGCGAATCCCGAACTCCTGGCGGCGCTGGGCCACCTGGTGCGACACCAGGCCGTAGACGCCCACGCCTGCCAGCACCAGCGCCAGCACCGCCATCCCGCCGAGCAGCAGCAGCAGGAAGCGCTGGAAGGCCACCGAGAGCGCCAACGAGTCCCGCATCGGCGCTACGGTGCCCGCCGGCACCAGCGGATCGACCTCCTGGATGGACCGCACCACCGCCCCGGCCAGGAGGGCGGGGTTGCCGGAGGTGCGCACCAGGACGTGAATCGGGAACCAGCCGCTGAACACCCGGGTGAAGGCCACCGGCGTCTGGGCCGAGGCCAGGAACACCGTGGGCGGCGCCGGGAGTCCGATCTGGCTCCGTACGTTCTCGACCACGCCCACCACGCGGTAGTTGCCCCCACCCTCCCCACCCACCCGCAGGATCTCACCGAGGGTACCGTGGGCGAGATACCGCGTGGCGAAGGCCCGGTTGACCACGACCACTCGCTCCCGGCCGGGACCGTCGGTTGCCACCAGGCCGCGCCCCTCGACCAGCGGGACGCCGAGCACCGCGAAGTAGTCCGGGGTGATGGTGCGGTAGTCGATCGAATGAGGCTCGCCGGCGTGGGTCACCGTGATATTGCCGCCGCGCTGGAGGGGCGCCCCCGCCTCCACTACCGCAGCCTGTTCCACCCCGGGCACCGCCCGGAGGCGGTCAGTCAGGTCCGCGTAGAGGAGCGCCGGGTTCGCCTCATGCTGGGACCCGGTGAGCCAGATCTCGGCCGAGAGCACCCGGTCGACGTCGAACCCCGGGTCGGTCCGCATCAGGTTGGCAAACGTCCGGCCCAGCAGGCCGGCGCCGGTCAGCAGCACCAGGGCGATGGCGATCTCCGCAACCACCAGGCCGCTCCGGACCGTGCCATGGTCCCCGCCGCTCATCGTGCGGGAGGCCCCCTCCTTCAACGCCCGCTGCGGGTCCACCCGCGCCACCTGCCAGGCCGGGAACAGCCCGAACAGCAGGCCGGTGAGCAGCGCCAGCGCGAAGGTGAACACCAGCGCCCGTCCATCGAGCCCGATGCCCTCCGTGAGCGGCACACCGGCCGGAAGCACCTGCAGCAGGCCCTTGTGCGCCCACAGGGCGACCAGGAAGCCGGCGCTTCCGCCCGCCGCCGCCAGCACCAGGCTCTCGACCGCCAGCTGGCGGACCAGGTCGGTCCGCCGGGCGCCCAGGGCGAGCCGCAGCGCCAGCTCGCGGCGCCGTCCAAGACCGCGGCTCAGCACCAGGCTCGCGAGGTTGGCGCATCCGATCAGCAGCACACACATGATCGCGCCCACCAGGACCCGGATCGGCGTGCTGACTTCCGCGACCAGCAGCTGGTGATACGGCAGGAGGTCCACCCGGACCTCCCCGGGTACCTGGGCCCGGTACTCGCGGCGGTAGGCATCCAGCGCGCCCGCCATCTGCTGCCGGGCCTGGGCCAGGGTCACCCCCGGCGCCAGCCGGGCGAGGAGCGCCAGGTTCTGGCCGCTGCCGACCGTCCGGGCCACCTGGGCCAGCGTGCTCCAGGCCTCGACCGCGGGCACCGAGCGGAAGCCCGCAGGCATGATCCCGACGACGGTGTGGGGCACGCCGTCGAGGGACACCACCCGTCCCACCAGGCCGGGATCGCCGCCGAACCGGCGGACCCAGAGGCCATGACTGAGGACGACGGCCGCCGCACCGCCTGGCGTATCTTCCTCCGCGAGGAAGCCGCGCCCGATCGCGGGCTGGATGCCGAGCACATCGAAGTACGCCGATGACACCCGGAGCCCGGCCACCCGGAACGCCTCATTTCCGGCGGCCAGATTGAATCCGAGCTGGGTCGTCGCCGCCAGCGCGGCGAGGCCCGAGCGGCGCTGGGCCAGGAACTGGAACTCCGGGTGCGACACCGCGAGCTCCCCGCCGTACCCGGGGCCCGACTCGGCCAGCTGTACCAGCCGGTCCGGCTCGGGGTAGGCCAGCGGGCGCAGCAGCACGCCGTCCGCGACCGAGAACACCGCGGTGTTGGCGCCGATGCCCAGCGCCAGGGTGAGCACCGCCGTCAGGGTGAAGCCCGGGCTCCGGCGCAGGGTGCGGACCGCATAGCGGAGCTCCTGCGCCAGGCTAGCCATCGCGCAGCGCTTCCAGCGGATCCACCCGCGTCGCCCGCCGCGCCGGCAGCCAGCTGGCCACCGCCGTCACCGTGAGCAGCAGCAGGGGGATCAGGACAAAGGTGAGGGGGTCGGTCGTGCTGATGCCGAAGACCATCGACCGCAGCACCCGCGAGAGCGCCAGCGCCGCGACCAGTCCGATGCCCAGCCCCACGAGCGCAAGGCGGATCCCCTGCCCGAGGACCAGGGCCAGGACCTCTCGCGGCCCGGCCCCCAGCGCGACCCGCACCCCGAGCTCCTTGGCGCGCTGGGTCACCGAGTAGGACATCACACCATAGAGCCCGATCGCAGCGAGCCCCGCCGCGAGCACCGAGAAGCTGCCGAGCAGGAGCATCGCGAAGCGGCGGGAGCCGGTGGTGCCGTCGATCAGCGATTCCATCGTCGCCACGTTGGAGACCGGCAGGTCCGGGTCCACGCTGGCCACGGCGCGCTTCACCAGGGGGCTCAGCGCAATGGGGTCGCCGACCGTCCGCACCACGAAGGCCTGGAACGGCACCGGGAACGGCGACCCGGCCAGCGGGAAATAGACCTGGACCCGCGGGTTGGCATCGAGGCCCTCGTGCATCGTGTGGGAGACCACGCCGACCACCTCGATCCAGCGGATCGTGCTGTCGGTGAGGTTGTCGAACGTGATCCGCTTGCCGATCGGATCGGCCCCCTGCCAGAAGTGCTGCACCATCTCCTCGTCCACGATCGCCACGGCCCGCCCGCCCAGGCGGTCGTCGGCGGTGAACTGGCGCCCCTTGAGCAACCGGGCACCCAGCGCCGGGAGGTAGTCCGGCGTCACCAGGCGGATGTCGCCCCACGGGCCGGGCGTGTTGGGTGGCGGAGTGTAGCCCTCGACGTTGAAGCTGGCGGTGGACCAGGAGCCACCGAAGGGCAGTACCGTCGTCCCCCCGGCGTGGGTGACGCCCGGGATCGCCTGCAGGGCCTCGGTCAGCCGGGTGAACGCCGCGAGTCGCAGGGTATCCGTCGGGTAGGACACCTGCGGCAGCGCGACGTTGAACGTGAGCAGGTGCTCCGGTCGGAAGCCGGGATCGACCCCGACCAGGCGGCCGAAGCTCCGCAGCAGCAGGCCCGCGCCCGCCAGCAGCATGAGCGCGAGGGCCACGGTGGTCACCACCAGCCCCCGCCGCAGCGCGAGCCCGCCGCGGTCCGCCGCCACCCCGCGGCCGCCTTCCTTCAGCGTGTCGTGCAGGCTGGTGTGCGCCACCCGGAGCGCCGGCGCGAGGCCGAAGACCACGCCGGTCGCCAGCGACAGCAGCATGGTGTAGCCCAGCACCGCGCCATCGAGGTGCACGTCGCCGGCCGCGGGCAGGCCCGCGCCCCCGCCCAGCAAGAGCAGCGCGGGCACCCCCCAGGCCGCCAGCAGCAGCCCCAGCGCCCCGCCCGCCAGCGCGAGCAGCACGCTCTCCACCAGCAGCTGGCGCACCAGCACCGCTGGCGAGGCGCCCAGGGCCATCCGGACCGCCACTTCGCGGCTCCGGGCCGCGGCCCGTGCCAGCTGCAGGTTGGCCACGTTGCCGCAGGCGATGAGCAGCACCAGTCCCACGGCGCCGAGCATCAGGTAGAGGGCGTGCCGCAGCGGGCCGCGAGCCTTCTCGTTCAGGGAGGTGGTCAGCAGGCCCCAGTCGGGACTGAACTGGCCCACGTAATCCTTCTTCAGCTGTTCGCCATAGGCGGCCAGGTCGGCCTGGGCCTGCTCCAGCGTCTCGCCCTCGCGCAGCCGGCCGAACACGGCGAGGTATTCGTTGGTCCAGCGGGCCGGGTCGGCCTGCGCGGGGGTGAAGGTGAGCGGCGCCCAGAGCTCCGCCCGCCGGTTGCCGAAGTCGCGAAAGCCCGCCGGCATCACGCCGACGACCTCGTAGCTCTCCCCGTCCAGCACCAGGGTCTGGCCCAGCGCGGCGGGGTCGGCGCCGAACAGCCGCTGCCATGCGCCCTGGCTCAGCACCACCACGTGGCGCCCGCCGTCCGCGGCATCGTCGCCCTGGATCGCGCGTCCCACCGCCGGCGCGACCCCGAAGACCCGGAACCAGTCGCCGGTCACCAGGCTGCCGGTCAGCCGGGTCGGGTCGCCCCGCCCGGTGAGCGTCGGTGCCCAGCCGTTCTCGGCCGCCGCGGCGGTGAACACCTTCTCCTGCTTCTGGTAGGCCAGGAATCCCGGCACCGACACGGAGGCGTGCAGGTCGTTGAGGCTGGGATAGTGGTGCTCGACCTGGACCAGCCGGCCCGGGTCCTCGTATCCCAGCGGGCGGAACAGCACGGCGTTGACGACGGTGAAGATGGCGGTGTTGGCCCCGATTCCGAGGCACAGCGTCAGCACCGCCACGGTGGTGAAGCCGGGGTTCTGCCGCAGCGCGCGCAGCCCGTGCTTCACGTCCCGCCACAGGGCGCCCACGGCTCAGGCCCCGGACAGCGACGGGGCCTGGTCCTCGACCACCCGGCCGTCGAACAGGTGGATCGCGCGGTCGGCGTGGGCGGCGTAGCGCGGGTCGTGGGTCACCATGCAGATGGTGGCGCCGCCGCGGTGCAGCTCCTGGAGCAGCCCCATCACCGCCTCGCCGTTGGTGGAGTCCAGGTTGCCGGTGGGCTCGTCCGCCAGCAGGATGAGCGGCTCGCCGGCCACCGCGCGCGCCACCGCCACCCGCTGCTGCTGGCCGCCCGAGAGCTGCGAGGGGTAGTGCTTCATCCGGTGCGACATGCCGACCTTCTCCAGCGCGGCCAGCACCCGCTGCTTCCGGTCCGCGGCGCCCATGCCGCGGTAGGTGAGCGGCAGCTCCACGTTCTCGTACACCGTGAGGTCGCCGATCAGGTTGAAGGCCTGGAAGATGAAGCCGATCTCCCGGTTGCGGATGCGGGCCCGCTCCGCCGCGGAGAGCTGCGCCACCGGCTTGCCGTCGAGCCAGTACTCCCCGCCCGTCGGCGTGTCGAGCAGGCCGAGCAGCGAGAGCAGTGTGGTCTTGCCGCAGCCGGAAGGCCCGGCGATGGCGACATACTCGCCCTTCCGCACCTGCAGGTGCACCTCCGCGAGGGCGTGGGTCTCCACCTCGTCGGTGTAGAACACCTTCTTGATGCCGTCGAGCCGGATGAGGCCGTCTGCCTGCGGGTTCATGCGCGCTCCCTGAGGGGGTCAGCGGGAAAGGGCTGGCGTGCGGGGGGAGCCGGTCAGTTGACCCGGACCCGGTCCACCGCGTCCCAGCGGGACATGTCGGAGAGAATCACCACGTCGCCTTCGTTGAGGCCGCGGATCACCTCGATGGCGTTCACCGAGCTGCGGCCCAGTTCCACCCGGACCCGCTCGGCCTCGTTGCTGCCCGGCACCATCCGGAACAGGCTCACCGTGCTGTTGGGCTGGCCGTAGGCCGGCCGCCCCACGTGCAGCACCTTGTCCAGCCGCTCGATCTCGATGGTCCCGTCCACGCTCAGGTCCGGCCGCGCGCCCTTGGGCAGCGGCCCCTCCAGCGTGACGTCCACGGTCACCGTGGCGTTCTGGGAGGCGGGATCGATGCGGCTCACCCGGCCGGTGACGATTCCGTTCCGGGTATCAATGGACGCGGTCTGGCCCAGCCCCACGTCCTTGGCCTGGGTCTCCGGGATGCGGAGCACCGCCTTCAGCCGGTCGGGCTGCACCACCTTCGCCAGCGTGGCGCCCGAGATCGCCCACTGCCCGACCTCGAGCGGCAGCTCCTGCAGCACGCCGTCGGCCCCGGCCCGCACCACCATCGCGTCCACCAGGGTGCGCTGGAAGTCGGCCACGGCCTTGAGCCGCTTGACCTGCTCCTCCTGCACCTCGAGCTGCTGCGGGATGTTGTCGCTGTAGATCTTGAGCCGCTGCCGCTCCACCTCCAGCCGCTCCGTCAGTTCCACCGCCTTGTCCCGTGACCGGGCATACTCGGCGGGGGAGATCAGGTCCTGCGCCGCCAGCGCGGAATCGGAGGCGGCCTGGCGGATCGCGTCGAGGTACTCGGACCGCACCGACGCCACCGTGCCGGCCTGGTTGAGCCGCTGGGTCTCCAGCGTGGTCCGGAGCGACACCAGCTGCGCCTGCGCGTCGGTCAGCTGGCGCTCCGCCTGCAGCCGCTGGATCTCGACGTCGGGATTGCTCAGCTCCAGCAGCACCGTGCTCGCGGTGACATGCGCCCCCGGCTGGATCGGCTTCTTCTCCACCCGCCCCGGCGTCACCGCGGACACCCACCGGATCTGCTCCGGCACCAGCGAGCCGGGGCCGCGGACGTCCCGTACCATGGGGCCGAGGCGGACGGTGTCCTTCCACAGCGAACCGTCCTCGACCGACGGCGCCGCCGGCTTCAGCCGCGACAGCCCGAGCGTCACCAGCGCCACCAGCAGCAGGCCGCCCCCGATCAGCAGCGGGCGGCGGCGATCCGGGCGGCGTTCGCGGGGAATGTCCACGGGCGGTCCTGGGTTGATGGCGAGATCACGGCACACCGGCGCGGCGCACCGGTCGCGGCCAAGGGGAAGTTGCGTGCCGCCTGCCCGGCCCGGAGCGCCTGGCCAACTAATGCCTCACCAGTGACTTAGCGTTGAGACCACCGCCGGCCCGGAAAGGTTGCGTCCGCCCGTGGGATTCGGCGTCCCACGACCGGACACCGCGCCGCGGCGGGCGCCGCCGTGTCGGGGGCCTTCCTTTCGTCGTCCCCTAGCCCGAGGTACCTTGGGCCGTCCGTGCGGTCCGGTCGTCACGCCCGTCGCCATCGTCGCATCGCATACCACCCCTGCGCCGCCCCCGCGGGGCCGGCGCACCGCGCTCAGCGGGGTCTCATGTCACGTCCGCGCCCGTACCTCCTGCTGGCCACGCTGCTGGCGGCGTGCAGCCATCCCGAGGCGTTCGGCTCCGGTGATCCGCCCGACCCGGGGCCCTTCGCCGGCCCGCCGCCGCAGCGGATCACCTTCAACGTCGGACGCGACCTCTCCCCCGCGTTCGCCCCGGACGGCAGCGCCCTCCTCTATGGGTACCAGACGGCCCGGCCCGACCTGGACCAGTGCATCGGCCGGCTGGCGCCGGGCGGCGGGAGCCGCCTGGCCGAGCGCTGTTACGCGCATGACCCGCTGGGCGACTCCACCGACGTCCTGTCGTGGCCGGCCCAGTCACCCTCCGGCCGCCTCGCCTGGGTGGAGCAGCACGGGGGCGCCGGCCTGCGGACGCCCTTCGCGGGGAGCATCCGCATCGGCAGCTTCAGCGCCCAGGACACGGGGCGCGTGGTGCGCACCCTGCCCTACCCCGCGCCGAGCGGCGCGGTGCACGGCACCGCCACGCACCTCGCCTGGCTGACGGACAACCAGCTGGTCTACGTCGGCGCCGAAGCGATCCCGACCCGTGCCTGCCAGAACTGCAAGCTCGACACGCTGGTCCTGGGCCACGAGATCGTCACCCTCGACGTCTCCACCGCGCCCGCCACCCTGGCGATCGTGCCGGGCACCACCGGGGCCACGGCGGTCTGGCCCATCGCGACCGGCTCGGCGATCGCCTACACCCTCGTGGGTGACTCCCTGGTCTATCGCCGCCAGCTGGGCTCCGGCGTGGTGGACACGCTGCACGACTTCGGCTCGATCGGAATCGCCCGGGACCCGGCGGTGGTGGGCAACCTCCTTACCGCGATCGTCGGGGGCCGGATCGCCTATTCCGTGGATCCGCAGTTCGGACCGGTGCAGTACGACTCCGGTGGGACGCTCTACCAGGTGGATCTCGGCGGCGCGGGCGTGGTCCCGGTGAGTCCCGGGAACCAGTTGCTCCGCCACGCGGCGCGCGACCCGCTCCGCCCCGTCGTGGTCGCCGAGGCCACCGATACCGGCGGCCCCTTCATTCAAGACCTCTACCTCTATCCGCTGCCATGAGCCCCTACCTCCCGATCCGGCGTCCGGCGCCGGCTGCGCCGCGCGTGACCTCCCGCGCGCCCTGGGGGCGGCTGGGGACCGGCCTGCTGCTCGCCCTCGTGCTCACCGTGCCGCTCACCGCCCAGACCGTCGGGGCCATCTCCGGCACGGTGCGTGAGTCCGGCAACGACCGGAAGCCCATCGTCGGGGCGCTGGTCACCGTGGACGGCGGACGCTACACCACCACCACCGACGCCCTGGGCGGCTTCCGGCTGCGCGAGATCCCGGCCGGCTGGCACGCCATGCGCACCGCGGCCATCGGCTTCCGCCCGGTGGAGCGTGACAGCGTCCTGGTGCGGAGCGGGCAGACCACGCCGCTCGACTTTGCGCTCCAGGCCGACCCCGTGGGCCTGGAGCCGATCGAGATCATCGCCGAGCGGGTGGATTCGGTGCTGGACCCGCTGGCGATCCAGGACCAGCAGCGGTTCACCGCCGAGGAACTGCGCCGCCTGCCGGTCTCCTCGGTGGAGGAGGCGATCGCCCTCTCCTCGGGCGCCGTGGGCGAGAGCTACCGCGGCGGCCGCCTGGGGCAGCAGGCCTTCATCCTCGACGGACTGGGGCTCAAGAACCAGCTGGATGCCTCCACCGGCTCCCTGGGCGTGCGGCTGCCGCCCGACATGCTGGCCGAGGCGTCGCTCATCACCAACGGCTTCTCGGCCCGGTATGGCCAGGCCGTCTCCGCGCTGGTGAACCTCGCCACCCGCGACGGCGGGGACCGGTGGGGCGGCCGTGCGGCCTACGAGACCGACCGCCCGCTCGGGGCGGGAGCGGACTTCGGCCTCGATCGGGTGGTGCTGGGGGTGGACGGGCCACTCCCCGCGGGTATCCGCCTGCTGACCGTGGCCGACATCTCCGCCCGGATGGATGCCGACCCGGTGAACGCCCCGCGGCCCAGCGACAGCCGCGACCCCCGCTCCAGCGCGCCGCCGCTGCTGCCGCACAACAGCGGCGAGCAGGCCGACGTCGCCGCCAAGCTCACCGTCCCGCTCGGCACCCGGCAGACACTCCGCATCCTCGGGCTGCATTCCGCCGACCAGCGGCTGCTGTACGATCAGGGCTACAAGTACGACCAGGCCTTCGCCCCGGTCCGCCGCACCACCGGCAACCTCCTCAACGGGCACCTGCAGCGGACCTTCCCCAGGGCCGGCATCGTCGCCGACCTCCGCGTGGGCTACTTCGACCGTGAATACGCCCGGGGCACGCCCACCGAGCAGCCCGACTACCGCTTCGGCGCCTTCACCGGGAAGTCCATCGGCATCCTCGACGAGGACATCGCCAAGGCCCAGGATACCGCGCGGGCCAACCAGGTGTTGCCCGGCATGGCATCTCCGGACTGGAGCACCAACACCCCCTGGGGCGTCCCCGCCTTCTTCCTGGGCCAGGCCTCGCGCGGCGACCTCGCGTGGAACCGCTACCGCGAGACCCGCACCCGCCTTGACGTGAGCCTCCCGGCGGGACGCACCAGCGACTTCTACTTCGGTGGCGAGTACTCGTCCCAGCGGGTGCGGACCTTCCAGCGGGTCCAGGGTTACCTCCCCGCCGGCGACTCCGTCCCCGAGACCTCCACGTCCGACTTCACCCCCTGGGCCGGGTCGCTCTACGCCGAGGTGCAGGCGCGCAGCAACGAGCTGGCGCTGACCGTGGGGATGCGCTACGACCAGTTCAGCGGGCGGGATGACCTGCCGGGCAAGGCATCGAACACCCAGCGCGGGCTCTCGCCGCGGCTGGCGGTGAGCACCGTGTTCCGCGGGGCGACCTTCGTGGCGAGCTTCGGGAAGTTCCGGCAGGCGCCCGATTATCAGTACCTGGTGGATGCCGCCTTCGACGACACCACCCGGACCGGCCGCTTCCGTCAGGGCAACCCGGACCTCGGGTTCGAGGAGTCTACCCAGTACGAGTTCAGCCTCCGGGTGCGCCCCACGCCGGTGACCTCGGTGCGCGGCAACGTGTACGTGCGGCGGCTGGACGGACTGGTGGGCTCGGTGCCGCTCGGGGCGAATCCCGACTCGAGCATCTTCGGCAACGTGGACGCGGGCTCGGTCAAGGGACTGGAGCTGATCGCGGAGCGCGAGTTCAACCGGGGGTGGGGAGCGCGGGTGAGCTACACCCTGCAGGACGCGAGCGCCACCTCATCCGATGCGTTCTTCGTGCGGCAGGTGCTGCGGGTGGACCCGGTCACCGGTGACACCATCATCCCGGCCAAGGTCGAGTTCCCGCTGGACTTCGACCGGCGCCACGCCCTGACCGCGATCGTGACCGGCACCACCCCCGAGCGATTCGGCCCCGCCCTGCTCGGCGCCCGGCCCTTCGCCGCCATCGAGGCGACCGCGATCCTGCGCTACGCCTCCGGGCTGCCCTTCTCCCGCACCAACACCGCCGGCGACTCGATCCTGGGGCTGCCCAACGACGGCCGCCTGCCCAGCACCACCACCCTCGACCTGCTGCTGCGGCGGCCGGTGCGCTTCGGGCGCGTCGGCGGGAGCGTCTACCTGGACGTCCGCAACGTCCTCAACCGGCGCAACATCATCGCGGTCCGCCGCGACACCGGCAGCCCCAGCATCACCAACGCCAAACTGAACCAGCTCGCCGACTCGGCCTACAACGCGAACCCGCAGCCGATCCCCTACGAGTCCTCCCGGTACCGGGCATGGGCCGACCTGGACCACAACGGGTACGTCGATGGCCCCGCGGAACTGCAGCCGCTGTACCTGGCCGCCACGCGAGACTTCTTCCAGCCGATCTTCTACTACGGCGCGCCGCGGCTCTTCCGCCTCGGCATGGAAGTCACCTTCTGACAACGCGACGGGGCGGCCAGTGGCCGCCCCGTGTCGCTCCTGTCCCTCCGCGCCCGGTATGCCGGCGTGCCGGCGTCAGAACCATTCGCACGCCCAGCGCGTCGCCGGCTCGTAGCTGCAGTGCACCGGCAGCGGGTTGGTGTAATTGAAGGTGAGCTTGTAGTTGGCGCCGAGGCGCTCGTACTCGAAGCTGCTGCCGTTGGAGAGGTGGGGCACGCCCGCGAGGTAGTCGGGCATCAGGTCGGTGAGGTTCATCGGGTACACCCCGTGGCTGCTCTTGTACCCCTCCAACACCTGCACGATCGTCGCGCCGGCCCGCATCCCCGCGGCCGCGTTGGGCCCCTTGCCCGGCGGGAGCGGCTTGAAGTAGAGCCAGGCCCCGGCCAGCAGCGCCGCGATCACCACTACCATCTTCATGAGTCCCTCCGGTCAGGCGCCGGATTCATCCCGGCGAGGGCCCCGAGAAAAGCAAGTCGGGTGCCGCCCGGGATGCGGCGCCAGCGCCTCCCTCCCGTGACTGCTATCTCCCTGACTGGCAGCAGGTTAGTCGTCAGCGTCGAGCCGCGCCAGCATGCGTTCAGCCTCCCCCGCATCCATCCACGCCCGGCAGATCTGCACCCCTCCTTGCGCCCCGCCCTGTCACGCAACACGACAGCCCCGGGCGGGTGTCCGGAAACCCGCGCCCTGTCTAGCTTGGAGGGTCCGCGATCGATCCTCCACCACTCGACCCGATCCACTCATGTCCCGGAAGCTTGCTCCACTCTGCCTGCTCCTGGTCGCCGCCCCGCTCACAGCCCAGGCGGCGCCCGAAGGCCCGCCCCCGGTGCGCGCCACCTTTGCGCTGATCGACTCCGCCGGGGCGCGGATCGGCCAGGTGACCGCGCTGCAGGATCCGCAGGGCGTGGTCCTGCAGATCTTCGCCATGCACCTGAGTCCCGGACCGCACGGCCTGCACCTGCATGCCACCCCGGCCTGCGAGCCGCCGGGCTTCACCAGCGCCGGTTCGCACTACAACCCCGCCGGCCGGAAGCACGGCCGCGAGAACCCCGACGGCCCGCACCTCGGCGACCTGCCCAACCTGGAGGTCCAGCCCGACGGGACCGGCCGGGCGCAGGTGCGGATCGACGGTGTCACGCTCACCGCCGGCCCGCACTCGATCGGGGTCCCGGGTACGGCGGTGGTGATCCATGCCAGCCGGGACGACGGCCGCACCGACCCCACCGGCAACGCCGGCGGCCGCCTGGCCTGTGCCGTGGTGGCGACCGGCCCGGCGCAGTGAGGCCCACCGGGCGCTTGTCGGCTCCGGTACTTGTGAATAATTTCACAAAACTCACGTCCCTCGACCCGTATGACTGACCTGTTCGCCGCCCGCACCCAGATGGCCCTCTCGCTGGGCTTCCACATCCTGTTTGCCGTGGTCGGCATCGGGATGCCGTTGCTCATGGTGGTCGCGGAGCGGCGCTGGCTCGCCTCGCGCGATCCGGTGGACCTGGAGCTGGCCCGGCGCTGGGCCCGGGGCACGGCGATCCTGTTCGCCGTCGGCGCGGTGTCGGGGACGGTTCTCAGCTTCGAGCTGGGGCTGCTCTGGCCCCGGTTCATGGAGCTGGCGGGGCCCATCATCGGGATGCCCTTCTCGCTCGAGGGCTTCGCGTTCTTCACCGAGGCGATCTTCCTCGGCATCTACCTCTACGGCTGGGACCGGATCCCGCCCCGGGCGCACCTGCTGGCCGGGGTGCTGGTGGCGGTGAGCGGCGCGGTATCGGGCATCTTCGTGGTGATCGCGAACGCCTGGATGAACACCCCCACCGGCTTCGTCCTGGTGGACGGCCTGCCGGCGAACATCGATCCCATCCGCGCCATCTTCAACCCGTCGTCCTTCCAGCAGACCCTGCACATGACCCTCGCGGCCTACGCCGCAACCGGGTTTGCCGTGGCGGGGATTCACGCCCTGCTCCTGCTGCGCGATCCACTCAACGCCTTCCACCGCCGGGCGCTCACCATCGGGCTGCTGGTGGGGGCGCCGGCCGCGCTGCTGCAGCCGCTCTCCGGCGACATCAGCGCCCGGCAGGTGGCGGTCAGCCAGCCGGCCAAGCTCGCCGCCATGGAGGCCCTGTTCGAGACCCGGGCCGGCGCCCCGCTCCTCCTCGGGGGCTGGCCCGACATGGCATCCCGGGAGGTGCGCTTCGGGCTCGAGCTGCCGTACGGCCTCTCGCTCCTCGCCCATCACGATCCCCAGGCGGTGATCGCCGGCCTCGACCAGGTCCCCCGCGAGGACTGGCCCCAAGTGCCCGTCGTGCACCTCGCCTTCCAGGTGATGGTCGGCGCCGGCAGCATGCTCGCGCTGGTGGCCGCCTGGAGCCTGCTCCGGATGCTTGGCCGCCGCGACCCGGCCTCCCCGCCACTCTTCCTCCGGGCGGTTGCGGCGTGCGCCCCGCTCGGGTTCATCGCGATCGAGGCGGGCTGGATCGTGACCGAGGTCGGCCGCCAGCCCTGGATCATCCACGGCGTGCTCCGCACCCGCGACGCCGTCACCCCCATGCCCGGCCTGGCCTATACCCTGCTCGGCTTCACCCTGCTCTACCTCTTCCTCGGCGTGGTGGTGGCCTGGCTGCTCTACGCCCAGATCATCCGCAGCCCGCGGCACCAGGAATGGCACCGGGTGTACCGCCCGGCCGTGCGGGAGGGCTGAGCGATGAACGGCATCGGCGCGGCGGAACTGCTGGCGGGCGCGGTCGTGGTGGCGCTCAACGCCTACGTGCTGTTCGGCGGGGCGGACTTCGGGGGCGGGGTGTGGGACCTGCTCGCGACCGGGCCGCGCCAGGCGCGCCAGCGGGACACGATCGCCCACGCGATCGGGCCGGTGTGGGAGGCCAACCACGTCTGGCTGATCCTGGTGGTGGTGCTCCTCTTCACCTGCTTCCCGCCGGTGTTCAGCCGGCTGGTGATCGCGCTGCACCTCCCGCTCACGCTGATCCTGCTCGGCATCGTGCTGCGAGGCTCGGCCTTCACCTTCCGTAGCTATGGCGGCGAGGATGAACCCACCCAGCGGCGCTGGGGCCGGGTGTTCGCGATCGCGAGCCTCGTGACGCCGCTGCTGCTCGGGGTCGGCGTCGGCGCCATCGCGGCGGGCCGGGTGGTGCTCCCCGGTGGCACCGGCTTCCGGGCGGACTACGTGGACCCGTGGCTTTCGCCGTTCACCCTGAGCGTCGGCGTGTTCACGCTGGTGCTGTTCGCCTTCCTGGCGGCGGTGTACCTCACCGTCGAAGCGCCGGAGCCGGAGCTCAAGGAAGACTTCCGCACCCGTGCGCTGCTCGCCGGGCTCGCCCTCTTCGCCGCGGCCATGACCACCCTCGGCCTCGCGTGGCAGGAGGCGCCGCTGGTCTGGCACGGCCTCACCACCAGCGACCGCGCCCTCCCGGTGCACCTGCTCACCGGCATCGCCGCGGTGGTGGCGCTCTGGGGGCTGCATGGCCGCCGCTATCACGTGGCCCGCGTGGCGGCGGTGGCCCAGGCGTCCTTCATCCTGTGGGGCTGGGCCCTGGCGCAGTTCCCCTACCTGCTGCCGCCCGAGCTGACCATCACGGCGGCCGCCGCCCCGGCGATCACCCTCCGCCTCACGCTCGGGGCGCTGGCGCTCGGGGCGCTGGTGCTCTTTCCCTCCCTGATCTACCTCTTCCGCGTCTTCAAGGCCCGGCCCCACTGAACGCGACGAGGCTCCCCCGGCGCTGCCGGGGGAGCCTCGGATCCCGCCACCTGTCGCGCGGCTACTTCACGCCGTGCATCAGCCGGTTGACCATCGGCGCGGCCAGGAACAGCAGCAGGCCGGCGCCGAACAGGGTCCAGAATCCGAAGGTGTACCCGCCCAGCGCCGAGGCGGTGGTCATGCCGCCCTCGCCGCTCACGGCGCTGGCGAAGATCCCGGAGAGGTTGTTGCCGATGCCGATGGACACGAACCACCCGCCCATCGCGAGGCCGCCCAGGCGCGCCGGGGCGAGCTTGGTCACCATCGAGAGGCCGATCGGCGAGAGGCAGAGCTCGCCCACCGACTGGATGAAGTACACCGCCACCAGGGTCCAGAACGGAATCTTCCCGGCGTCACTCACCAGGGACGACAGCGCGAACATCAGCAGCAGGAACGCCAGGCCGTTGAACAGGAGGCCGAGGCCGAACTTGCGCGGGATGGACGGGTTGACGTGCCGGTCCGCCATCTTGACCCAGATCCACGCGATCACCGGCGCCAGGGCGATGATGGCGATCGAGTTGACGCTCTGGAACCACGCCGTGGGGAAGACGAAGCCGCCCAGGTCGCGGTTGACGATCTCGTCGGCCAGGAAGGTGAAGGAGCTGCCCGCCTGCTCGAAGAACATCCAGAACAGGATGTTGAACACGAAGATGATCATCATCGCGATCACC